>DATLVJ010000666.1:0-4155 GCA_035577585.1 Candidatus Limnocylindrales bacterium | reverse complement strand
CGAACATGTCATTGAACTTCTTGAACCGATCCACATCAAGCATAATAACCCCTAGACTTCGGTTCTTGCGAACGGCATTAGGCAATTCACGCTCTAGTGATTCATCCAGGTAGCGTCGGTTGAACAGGCCTGTGAGAGGATCACGGACTGACTGATAACGCAGCTTTTCGCGGAGCTTGAGGTTGGCAAAAGAAAGAGCGGCCTGTTCCGCCATGGAAACAGCGAGTTTTACGTTGAATTCTGAAATCGTGGTCTGCGCTCCCACAGAATCGTTCGGTTCCGTCACAAGACATAGAATCCCTAGCGTTTCGCCGTGAGCCATTAGAGGCGTGCAGATACTGGATAGACGTGATCCGCTCAAATGAGCACAGCGTACAGCGCCGTTGCCGCTGCTAGAGTGATGTAGACGTCCCCGTCGCAAAGCCCAGCAGTCATTCGGGCTAAAAACTCGCTCCGTGGGGGAACTCGGTCCCCAAGTCGTGGCTGCTTCCAGTATATTTCGCGAAGCGCTGAAAACCAACAAGGCGCCTGAGAATCCGTGAAACAACTTCTGTGCGGAAGAGGTTATGACGCCCGAGGCCTCCTCGAGAGTGAAGCTGGATTGCAACAAGTCGGCCATTTCGCTGAGCGTTCCAGCCTCCCGGTTCCGGGATTCCAGTTCTCGCATGGAATCCTTCAGTCCTTCGTGCGCCCTTGATAGGTCGTCTTGTGCCTGACCGCGCTCCTCCAAAAGCTTGGTAAGGTCGCTGGCCATTAGGTTAAAGGAACTAGCAAGTTCACCAAGTTCGTCCCTCGAATTCAGGACGATTCTCGTATCCATCTTGCCCCGGCCGAGTTGATGTGCCGCATTCCGAAGCTTTTGGATCGGGCCTATGACCGCACGAGTGATGGCCACTGCCAGCAAGACGCTGATACTCACTCCAACCACAACAACAAGAATCGATTGGTTGTAGGACTGTCTCAATGCAGAGTCTATGCGGTGTCGGTCATTCTCGGCACCCCTGTTGGTTTCACTTGCAAGTTCTTGGACAATTCTGCCGACTTGCTCATCCATCGCCGGTTCTAATTCCTCTTGAACGAATGTTCCTTGTGTCAGGGAAAAGCCATCTGACAATTTGGTGAACCTTTCTGCCTTTGACTTGAAGTCCGGAAGCAACTCACGGAGCTCTTTTAGGAGTTGCGCCTCGCGCAGGTCGATCGTGTCGGGAGCTCTTCCCGTCGCCAGAGTTTCCTGCTCCTGTTGCGCGGCCGAGCGGGTGATGATGGCTAAATTGTTTTCAAAAGCCAGTATCCCCGAATGCATTGCGGCATTCGCGAGTCTGCGTTGGCGTTCAGCATCTTCACGCTGTTTGGGCTCGAGCCGGGATCGATAAGTTTCATTAAGAGATTCCTCGACCGCCGATCTAATTGCAACCAGGTTCGATTGAAGTTGTTCGGCTGTGGTTCCCTGTTGCGCTTCGAATTCATTCATGCGGAGAGCGAATGCAATACGGGGATTGTTGTTGAGAGCGACGTACGTTGCGATGGGTGGAAGGAGTGAAATACCTACCAGTGCTGTAAGCAGTTTCGTCCGGATCTTCATGGTTCCTTGCGGAACAGTCAGCCTTAGCCTTCGGATACCTGCACGTGTCGAATTCTATAACGAATTCCGCTCTTGGATTCTTCTAAAGACAGTTTATTCGATAAATTGACAATAGGCGCTCCCTAGGCCTACATCTAATTCCTCTGGTACTTCTCAAAAGTGAAAGAATTTCCCATCCGCTTCGTTGTTCGCATGGCCGGCCACCCACAAGTTCTTGTGATTTAGATCTCGATGCGGCCAGGTGGGCTTTGCTTTTTCCCCGTGGTACACGAGACCTTCCCCACCCAGGAAAATATCCCCCAAGGGGTTAGGAGATGCAAAGACGTTGAAATGAAGTCGGAGACTATGCCCAAAGTTTTTGTGACACTTTAGGGGGTCACCTCACTCAGTGAGAACAACTTGAGAACAAAACCCCTAAAATACCCTACAAAATCAGCAAGTATGACGCAGTCAGAGGCTAGAAGAACCAGCTACTTACATGATCTGTGAGTTTCCGTTGGTCCCAGGTTCAATGGGGAAGGGGACGCGTCTGCCTCGTGAGCAGGCGACGTAGGTCCGCAATCGGATACGACGGTCTTGTAGCCGTTGCACATCGCGTTTGAACGCCACCTTGGCAAGGTAACCGGACATGATTCTAGTACCCACTTTCCCGGTTACCGCGTTGATCAGGAGTTATGCCAGATTGGTGCCGCGAGCAAAGCGGTTATTTTCCCCAAGACAACTAGATATTTGCTGGAACTCTATCGACATGGGCGTCATTGTAGGGCTTGAGCTGTCGCCCAGCGCATGCACTCCGCAAATCCGGCCTGCCGCCCGATACACACAAAATGCAAGACTTAGTGCCTCGAACTTCCGGTATTCCAAGTGCCACGTAGACCATTTCTCAGGGTTGCATGCCACAGACGAATGCAAAGTGTGGTGTTCAGGAAAACTGATTACCAGGCGCAACTCCACACTTCAGTGCGAGTTAACAAGGAGTCGAGCTATGCGACGAACACTCACCGCGGTCCTCATCGTCCTCTTATTCGCCCGAGAACTGCCCGCGCGAAGCAATCACAACTGGGAGAACGTCAAAAACCTGAAGCCCGGCACCAACGTCCGAGTGTTGCTTTGGAGCGGAGAGGAGCTTAGCGGAGCGGTCGATGCCGTAAGCGATGTGGGATTACAACTAGCAACGGTTGGCAGCAGTGGCCCCGGAGTCGGCTGGCTGCGCGATATCGACCGCACGAGCATCCGGAGGATTGTGCGCATCCGCAAGTCCAACTTGCCAGACCCCAAACGATGGATGATCCGTAGTGCCGTGGCTGGAGGCGCAATTGGGTTGACGGCAGGAGCGGTCTCAGACATAAAACACGGCGACAACTACCATTGGTTCGAAGGCGCTCTTGGCGGAGCAGGCCTGGGCTTCTTTGCCTCATGCGCAGCCCAACTAGCAGTCGGGACTGTCGAACTCGCCAAGGGAATGCGTGGCGAAAAAGTTGTGTACGAGGATCAGGGCAATAACCCCGTTCACTAATGGCAATTTTTGGACCGGCATCCGTGGAGTTTGCTGAGGCGGTCTTCTTCTCCGGTTACCGCGTTAATCAGGAGCTGTGGCAGATTAAGACACCTTTAATTCTTCTAGGACTTTTTCCATTCTGGCTTTCGCGGCGGAAATGTCGGGAACGTTCAATGACTCTTCCATTTGCCGCAGAATGCCTTGGACAAAAGTAATCGCCTGCTCTTTCGGCAGACGCTTTAACAATTCGTCCGTTGTCAGCACGTAGCCTTCAGTTATTACAGACACGCATTTCATATCAATGCCCATTTTGCACTCTACCCGATTTCATTTGAGCGTGCCTACTTTTCCAGTTACCGGCGTTAATCAGGCATGTCCCGTACCATTACCCACTTGTCCGGTTTGCGCGTTAATCAAGCACTTGCCATTTATTGGCTGTGCTAACCTCAACCTATCGGGTGAGTTTCGATGCTGAGACGAATTCTTTTCGTTTGCGCCCTTATCTTCGTTACGACATCATGCCTATGGGCACAGGACACTTCGGCTAGCACCTCGCAATTATGCAGTCCTAGAGAGTTGATGACTGCAGTTTTGACACCCACCGACCCTGTGTACGCCGAAACAGTGGAACTTACGCGAGAGTTGGAAAATCACGGGTTCGTTGTGGGATGCGTGCTCCAATCGAAAATGGTTGGCACTTTTGAGGGACAGCTAGGTGCTGCACTTTACAGAACGAGTCGCGACGATTTTGAAGCGCTATTCTTGCCGAAGCCACATACCTTTGCTTCCCTCCGCCTTATCGAACGCGTGAAGAACGGCCGATACCCCTTGTACTCTTACTCTTTTGAAGGAACGCCACGCTCTCCGGTCACAGAAGGAACGCCACGCTCTCCGGTCACATTTAACTGTGCCAGGCGCACTTTCTTTTCTAGGCGAGCAAATCGATTTTTCGTAACGGAAGACAAGCAGCTTGCAGCAAACCTCGGTGAGATTTTGATTCCGGACTGAGAAAACGCCCGGGACCGTTTGGCTAGGTCCTGATTTGTCGGCAAACCGGACAAGTTCGTCCCAGTAC
>DATLVJ010000665.1:0-11804 GCA_035577585.1 Candidatus Limnocylindrales bacterium | reverse complement strand
AAAGGTCAGCGACGTCCGGACCGCCAATTTCCACGGCAAGATGCGCCGCCGCGGCCAGAACGAAGGCTACCGGCGCGACTGGAAAAAGGCTTACGTGAAACTCGCCGAGGGCGAAAAGATGATCGAGTACGCGGAGAATTTGTAAGCAGCGGATTTTGCGAAACAGTTTTTACGAAACAGTCCGCCGGGTTGGCGGGAGATTTAGAAGGTAGAGGCAGAGATGGGACTCAAGAGCTTTAATCCATATACGGCGTCGCGGCGGTTTATGACCGTGCTCGACAAGAGCCACATCACCAAAGAAACGCCGGAGAAAAATTTGCTCGAGCCGAAAAAGCGTACCGGCGGACGCAACAACCACGGCGAAGTCGTCATCTGGCATCGCGGCGGCGGCCACAAGAAGCAGTACCGCGTGGTCGACTTCCGGCGCGACAAGGATGGCGTGCCCGCCAAGGTCGCTTCGATCGAGTACGACCCGAACCGCAGCGCGAACATCGCGTTGCTGCATTACGCAGATGGCGACAAGCGGTACATCCTGCATCCGGTGGGTCTTGAAGTTGGCGCCACTGTTTCGACCGGCGAAGCCGCGGACATCCTTCCGGGAAATTCCCTGAAGATCCGCAACATTCCTCCCGGCACGATGGTGCACAACCTGGAACTTTATCCCGGACGGGGCGGCCAGGCGGTTCGTACCGCGGGCGCTTCGGCTCAGCTTTTGAGCAAGGAAGGCGACCTCGCGCTGGTCAAGATGCCTTCCGGCGAAGTTCGCAAGTTTTCGATCGATTGCCGCGCCACGGTTGGCCAGGTCGGCAACGTGGATCATGAAAACCAGACGTACGGCAAGGCCGGTCGCACGCGCTGGAAGGGCATACGTCCCACGGTACGCGGCGTTGCCATGAACCCGGTGGATCACCCGCACGGCGGTGGTGAAGGCAAGGTCAAGGGCAATCACCCGCAAACGCCGTGGGCTTTCCCGACGCTCGGCAAGAAGACGCGGGGCAACAAGCGCACGGATCGGATGATCGTGCAGCGCCGGAAGTAGGGAAGTTTTAGTTTTAAGTAATAAGTTTTAAGTTTCCGAGGCTTTACTGAGAACTTAGAACTTAAGACTGACGACTGGTTGTTAAAGACGGGGCGCAATCCTGAACGAGAGCGCCCAGGGTAAGCAAGACGGCAAACGCAGTTCCTGGCTGGCGCTGGAAGGGTCGGCTGGGGAGAGCGGAAAAATGCGAGCAACACGTACACGTTCGACACGCGGAGCAGGACGCAGGGCACGGCCTGTGAAGCGAGCAGTAAAACGACTGGCGGGGAAAGTGGCCGCCAAGCCTGCTCTGGCAGGCAAGCCCGCAGTCAAAGTTGTGGTGCCTCTCGAGCCGGTGCTGTACAAGCTGTGCAAGGCCGGCTGGGCGGTGATTGTGGATCGGACACCCAATGCTCTGGGCACACGTTTTGTTTGCCCGTTCTGTCCGAGGTCGCACCGTGTTCCCGGTCCGGTGCGCGGCTTCAAGAAGATGCGGCACGCCCAGTGGGGGCGTTTGCGCCGCGTGGAGGAATAAGGAATCGATGGCACGCTCAACGAAAAAAGGGCCGTTTGTGGACGGCCACTTGCGCGACAAGGTGGAAGCACTGAACACGCGCAACGAAAAGAAAGTGGTGAAGACCTGGTCGCGGCGCTCGACGATCGTGCCGGACATGATTGGTCACACCATCGCCGTGCATAACGGCAGAAAATTTATTCCCGTGTATGTGACCGAGCAGATGATCGGCCACAAACTGGGTGAGTTCGCGCCAACGCGCACTTTCAAGGGCCATGCCGTCAAAGCGGCGCTTGAGAAGGCTGCCGGCGCGGCTCCTGCAGGAGGCGGCGCTCCGGGAGCAGCAGCACCCGCGCCGAAGGCATAATTTATGGCTGAACTACAGACCAATACACCCGGCACGATTGAAGCTCACGCGCTGGCAAGGCACGTGCGGATGTCGCCGCAAAAAGCGCGGCTGGTGATCGATTTGATCCGCGGGCAGAAAGCCCAGGATGCGCTGCAGTCGCTGCGATATACGCCGAAGCGCGCCGCGAAGCACATTGAAAAAGTGCTGCGCAGCGCGATCGCCAACGCCGAGCGCAAAGCCGATGATTCCGGCTCGCCGCTAGACGTGGATCAGCTTTTCGTCAGCAAGGCGTATGTAAACGAAGGTTCGCGCTGGAAGCGGCTGCGTCCCGCGCCGATGGGCCGTGCGTTCCGCTATCAGAAGCGCACCGCGCACATTTTTGTGGGCGTTGCCGAGCACCATGTGGCCGCCGCCGAACGCGTTGCCGCCAACATCGCCGAAGCCGAATCGCAGAAGGGCGTCAAGGGAACCGCGCGCCGCGTCCGGAAGGCACTGACCGGGAAACAAGCTCCCGCCAAGAAGAAGGGGAAGAAGTAATGGGACAAAAAACACACCCGTACGGATTTCGTCTCGGCTACAACAAGCCATGGAAGTCGCGCTGGTATGCCGACCGCGAGTACGCGGATCTGCTCCACGAAGACGTGAAACTCCGCAAGGAACTGAAGGAGCGCTTGAAGAGCGCAGGCGTCAGCTCGATTGATATCGAGCGCGCGGCTAACAAGCTCGTCGTGCGCATCGCCACCGCGCGTCCCGGCATCATCATCGGGCGCAAGGGTGCGGAAATCGACAAGCTGAAGCAGGAAGTCAGCAAGCGCACCAAGCGCGAAGTGCATATCGACATCGTGGAAGTGCACCGCCCGGAGCTGGACGCGACGCTGGTGGCGGAATCAATTGCGTTGCAGTTGGAAAAGCGCGTGGCGTTCCGCCGCGCGATGCGCAAGGCGGTCGACTCCGCGCTGCGTTTCGGCTGCAAGGGCATTAAGGTTCGCGTTGCCGGCCGCTTGAACGGTGCGGAAATCGCCCGCAAAGAGTGGTATCTGCAGGGACGTTTGCCGCTGCAGACGCTTCGCGCAGACATCGATTACGGCACCGCCGAAGCGCAGACCACGTATGGCGTGATCGGCGTGAAGTGCTGGATTTATCAGGGTGAAAACGTTCCGAAGCGCGCAACCCGCACGGACGACAAGCCCGCAGCAGCCGCCGTCGCGTAGGAGAGTTTGAGGTAATTAGTTCTAAGTTTTGAGTTTCGGAAGCCTTACTGAAAACTTAAAACTTACGGCTTAGAATCTTAGGTTTTTGGGAAGCGAGAAGATACCGATGTTGATGCCGAAGAAGGTCAAGTACAGGAAGCAGCAGCGCGGCCGCCGCAAGGGGAAGGCGTGGCGCGGCTCAAGTTTGTCTTTTGGCGAATACGGCTTGAAAGCCATGGAAAACGCCTGGATCACGGACCGCCAGATTGAAGCGTCGCGCGTAGCTATCACCCGCTTCATCAAGCGCGGCGGCAAGTTGTGGATCCGGATTTTCCCGGACAAGCCATACACCAAGAAGCCGGCGGAAACCCGCATGGGTAAGGGCAAAGGCGCGCCGGAAAAGTGGGTGGCGGTGGTAAAGCCGGGGCGGATCATGTTTGAGATGGCGGGGGTTGACGAAGCCACGGCGCGGCAGGCATTGGGACTCGCGTCGCACAAGCTGCCGATTCCCACGAAATTCGTCTCCCGTACAGGAGGACTCTGAGTATGGCGCGGCGTATTGAAAAGTTCCGCGAAGACGGAGCAACGGAGTTGCAGGCGCGCGAGAAGGATCTCGCGGAGCAGATTTTCCGCCTGCGGTTTCAGTTGAGCACCGGCCAAGCCGAAGCGCTCAAGCGGCTTCGCGAAGCCAAGAAAGATCTTGCGCGCGTGAAGACGCTCCTCCGCGCACAGCAACCGGCTGGCGGAACCTCGCCGGCGAAGGCAGGGAAGGCGTAATGACAACGGAAACACACGTAGCCACCGCGGCAAACACCACGCGTGGCAATAAAACCGAGCTGATTGGCAAAGTGACCAGCGCCAAGATGGAAAAGACCATCGTGGTCGAGGTGCAGCGGCTGATGCAGCATCCGAAGTACCGCCGCGTCATCCGCATTTCCAAGAAATTCTACGCGCACGACGAAAAGCGCGAAGCCAAGCAGGGCGACACCGTCCGGATCGTGTCTTCGCGGCCGCTTTCGCGCCTGAAGCGCTGGCGGTTGAAAGAAGTGCTGACGCATACCGCGTCGGCCAAGAAGCAAGGATAGGGGAGCCGAATTATGATTCAGATGCGAACCTGGCTGACGGTTGCCGATAATTCCGGCGCGCGCAAGCTGATGTGCATCATGCCGATTGGCGGCGATGCCGGCTTGAAAGCGGGTCTTGGGGATATCGTCACCGCTTCCGTGAAGGAAGCGACGCCGGAAAGCCAGATCAAGGAAGGCAAGGTTGTGAAGTGCGTCATCGTGCGGATGCGCAAGGAAGCGCGCCGCCGGGACGGCACCTACATCCGCTTTGACGATAACGCCGCGGTGCTCATCGACGATGCCGGCGAACCCGTGGGAACGCGCGTATTCGGGCCGGTGGCTCGCGAACTGCGCGACAAGAAGTTCACCAAGATTGTTTCACTTGCACCGGAGGTCTGGTAAGTCATGGCAGGCGTACACGAACGCGCAAAGCGTTACACCATCAGCATTCGCAAGGGCGACAACGTCCGCGTATTGAGCGGCCGCGACGCCGGCAAGAGCGGACGGGTACTTTCGATCAATCCGCGGAAGAATACGATCATCGTCGAGCATGCCAACATCATCAAGCGGCATACCCGACCGAACCCGGCGAAAAACATCAAGGGCGGGATCGTCGAAAAAGAAGGCCCGATGAACGCTTCGAACGTCCAGGTAGTTTGCGGCAATTGCGGAAAGCACACCCGCATCGGCCACAACACCCTGGCTGACGGCAGCCGCGTCCGTGCCTGCAAGCGTTGCGGCACGACGCTCGACAAGTAGCGGCAGGCTTTAGCCTGCTGGTAGTTTGCGACACGGTTTTGCAGGGGCGGCCTTCCGAGGCCGGCCGATTTTGGAAGGAATGAGACGCAGATGATGAGTCGAATGCATGAGAAGTACAGGAAGGAAACAGTGCCGGCGCTGATGAAGCGCTTTGGCTGGAAGAACATGATGGCCGTGCCGAAGATTCAGAAAATCACCCTGAACATCGGCCTCGGCGAAGCCAGCCAGAACGCGAAACTGCTGGACACGGCCGCCGTCGAACTGGGGCAAATAACCGGGCAGAAGCCGGTGATTACCAAGGCGAAGAAGTCCATTGCGAATTTCAAGATTCGCAAGGGCATGCCAATCGGCTGCGCGGTGACGCTGCGCGGCGAGAAGATGTACGAATTTCTCGACCGGTTGTGCAACGTCGTGCTGCCACGCGTGCGCGACTTCCGCGGACTTCCCGGCAATGCTTTCGATGGCCGCGGCAACTATACGCTGGGTCTGAAGGACCAGCTGGTGTTTCCAGAAATCGATTACACCCGGGTGGACAAGATCAAGGGCATGAACGTTACCCTGACCACGACGGCAAAAAATGACGAGGAAGGCCGCGAGCTGCTGAAGAGCCTGGGCTTTCCGTTGCGCGAAAAAGGAGTGGCACAATAAATGGCACGCACTGCGAAGATCGCCAAAACGCTGAAGAAGCCCAAGTTTAAGGTTCGTGTGCGCAACCGCTGCCGCGTTTGCGGCCGCGCCCGCGGATATATCCGCAAGTTTCAGATGTGCCGCATCTGTTTCCGCGGCATGGCGCTTAAGGGAGAAATTCCCGGCGTCGTGAAAGCCAGCTGGTAGGAGCGAGAGAAGAACACTATGCAAACGGATCCCATTGCCGATTTTCTGACGCGCATCCGCAACGCGGCTGCCGCAAAGCACCAGCGGGTGGACGTTCCGGTCTCGAAGCTGAAGACCGAGATCGCCCGCATCCTGAAGGAAGAGGGCTACATTTCCACCTATAAAATGGTGGAGGAAAACAAGTCCCGCAAGACCTTGCGCATCTTCTTGAAATACACGCCGGACCGTCGCAGCGTAATCACCGGCATGAAGCGCATCTCGCGTCCCGGCCAGCGCAATTATCTCGGTTCGCGCGACGTTCGGCCGGTGGTTGGCGGGCTCGGCATCAACATTCTCACCACGCCGAAAGGCGTGATGACCGGCCGCTCGGCGCGCAAGTCCAACGTCGGCGGCGAAATTCTTTGCGAAGTCTGGTAGTTGCATCCGGTGTTGTTGGTGGTAGACGGTTTACGTTGTCATCCTGAGGAGCGCGTTGTTTGCGCGACAAAGGATCTCAACGGAGTGAGTGGCGAAGCAGTTTGCAGTTGAGATCCTTCGCCCATCCTCGTCGGATGGGCTCAGGATGACAACGCGAGCGAGACTAAGAGAAGGAAACACACAGATGTCACGTATTGGTCGCAAACCGATTCCAGTGCCTGCCGGCGTGAAGATCAGTTCCGTCAGCGGAGGCAAAGTCGAAGTGCAGGGCCCGAAAGGCAAGCTCAGCGTGCTGGTTCCGGCGCAGATCAAGCTGGAGCAGAAAGACGGCGTGCTGAACGCGCTTCGTGACAACGAAGAGCATCGCGCGCTGCACGGTCTGGCTCGCGCGCTGCTCGCCAACGCCGTCCATGGTGTAACACTCGGCTTCAAGAAGGAGCTCGACATCGTTGGTGTCGGCTACCGCGCCGAGCTCAAGGGGAAACACGTTTCGTTCGCCCTGGGCAAGTCACACCCGATCGAATTTCAAATCCCCGAGGGGATTCAGATTACCGTCGAGAAGCAGACGCACATGGTCGTCAGCGGCGCGGACAAAGCCCAGGTGGGCCAGGTGGCGGCGGACCTTCGTTCGCTCCGCCCGCCCGACCCGTACAAGCAGAAGGGCATCCGCATCACCGGCGAACGCCTGAAGAAAAAGGCTGGCAAGGCCGGGGCCAAGGCAGGGGCAGCGTAGGAATAGTTTTGAGTGGTTAGTTTTAAGTTGTAAGTTTTCAGAATTCAGTATGGCAGCGAGTTTTGGGTAATGGCTCCGAAAGGCCTTACTAAGAACCGACAACTGATCACTGAAAACTCTAAGGGAGAAACAACGTGGCTTCGGTACCAGTTCGCAAGTTGTCCAAAGATCAGCAGCGCCGCCGGGTGCATTTGCGCGTGCGCACGCGCGTGGTTGGCACGCCGGAGCGCCCCCGCCTGAACGTTTACCGTTCCGTCGGACACATCTATGCGCAGGTGATTGACGACCGCAGCGGCCGCACGCTTATCTCGGCCAGCTCGGTTGATAAGGAAACGAAAAAGGGATTGAAGGGTGGCGGCAATATCGCTTCCGCGAAGGCAGTCGGCAAGATCGTCGCCGACCGCGCCAAGGCGGCGGGCGTCACCAAGGTCGTGTTCGACCGCGGCGGTTACAAGTATCACGGCCGCGTCAAGGCGCTCGCAGATGCAGCGCGGGAAGCGGGGTTACAGTTCTAAATGTCCAAGCAACTATTGCGGGATAGTTTGTCGGTTCGGCGGCTGCTCGACGTGAATCTTTCGGAGCTGAAGGATGACGTCATCGCCATCAACCGCGTCACCAAGGTCGTCAAGGGCGGCAAGAACTTGAGCTTCTCCGCGCTTGTGGTGGTCGGCGACAGCCGCGGCCACGCGGGGTTCGGCATGGGCAAGGCGCGCGAAGTGCCCATGGCGATCAAAAAGGGCATCGAGCAGGCCAAGAAAAATTTGATCAAGCTCAACATGAAGGGCACCACCATCCCTCACCAAGTTACCGGGTGGTATGGTTCGGCGCAGGTTCTTCTAAAGCCAGCTTCGGAAGGCACGGGCGTCATTGCCGGCGGCCCGGTGCGCAAAGTGATGCAGGTGGCGGGAATCACCAATGTGCTCACGAAGTCCATCGGCACCTCCAACCCGCACAATGTGGTCAAGGCCACCTTTGCGGCGCTGCTCAGCCTGAAGGATGCGGCCCACGTTGCGGAAACTCGTTCGAAGACGGTCGAAGAGATCAGCGGCAAGTCGCCCCGCGGCGGCGAGAAGACCGAAAAAGAAAAGGCGGCAGGGGAATAAGCCATGGCAGCCGAGAAAAAGGGCGCGAAGAGCGCCGGCACGCTAAAAGTAAAGTGGGTGGTGAGTTTCATCAGTTGCACCGACGACATGCGGGCAACGATTCGCGGCCTTGGGCTGCGCAGATTGCAACAGGTGGTGGAGCGCGAAGACACGCCGGCGGTTCGCGGCATGATTCACAAGGTGCGCCACCTCGTGGAAGTGGTGGAGTAAGCGATGGCTGAAAAGAAGAAGAAAAAGAAAAAGGCAGAACACAACACAGTTTCCCTGTCGAACCTCGGTCCGGCAAAGGGTTCGCGCCACCGCAAAGTCCGCGTCGGGCGCGGTATCGGTTCGAAGCTCGGCCGAACCTCGGGAGCCGGCAACAAGGGGCAGAAATCGCGTCGCGGCTATTCGCGCCGCCGGGGTTTTGAGGGCGGACAGATGCCATTGCATCGCCGCATTCCGAAGCGCGGCTTCCACAATCCGTTTGGCGTCAGCTATTCCGTCGTCAACCTCGAGGAACTGAACGTGTTTCCCGCGGGCGAGACGGTGACGCCGGATCTGCTGCGCGCACACGGCTTCATCCGCCGCGTAACGGATCCCATCAAGGTTTTGGGCGATGGCGAGCTGAAAACCAACCTCACCATTCATGCCCATGCATTCAGCGCCACCGCCAAGGAAAAGATCACCAAGGCAGGCGGCACATTCGAGGTTGTAGCGTAAACGGGAGACGCGGGGAATCAGAATGAATCGTTTTATCCAGGCATTCGCGAATCTCTTCCGGATCGAAGATCTGCGGAACCGGCTGTTCTTTACGCTGGGGCTTTTGGCGGTATACCGCCTGGGCGCGCATATCCCGACACCGGGGATCAACACCGGCGTGCTCGAAGAAATTTTCAAGCAGTCGGCGGGTTCGGTGCTGGGCATATTTGATCTCTTCAGCGGCGGCAATTTCCGCCGGTTGACGATCTTTGCGCTCGGCATCATGCCGTATATCACCGCCTCCATCATCCTGCAGTTGATGACCGTGGTGTTCCCGTACCTCGAGCGGTTGCAGAAGGAAGGCGAACTCGGCCGGCGCAAGATTACGCAGTACACGCGCTACCTCACCATCATCCTGAGCATCATCCAGTCTTCAACGATTGCCAGCACGTTGCAGTCGCAGACATTCTCGGGCCAGTCGCTGGTCTATCATCCGGGCATCGGGTTCGTGCTGCTGACGATTCTGACCCTGACCACCGGCTCGGCATTCATCATGTGGCTTGGCGAGCAGATCAGCGAACGCGGCATTGGCAACGGAATGTCGTTAATCATTTTTGTTGGAATCGTCGTCGGGCTGCCGCGAGCGATCTACGACCTTTACGAAAAGGCGAAGACCCAGGCGTGGGGCGCGTTTACCCCACTGGCGATCATCCTGCTTGTCGCCTTAATGGTTGCCGTCGTTGCTTTCATCGTATTCGTCGAAGGCGCGCAGCGCCGCATTCCGGTCCAATATGCGAAGCGCGTGGTTGGCCGCCGAATGATGGGCGGGCAATCCACGTATTTGCCTTTGCGCGTGAATTCCGGCGGCGTGATTCCACCTATCTTCGCCAGTTCGTTGCTGGCGTTTCCGGCCACCGCGGCCTTGGTTCTAGGCACTCGCTGGCCGTTCGTGAAAGTGATCGCCGACAAACTCAAGTGGGGCGAACCACTGTATACGGTCGTCTACATCACGATGATTATTCTGTTCGCGTTTTTCTACGTCGGGATTGTCTTTAATCCGACCGAGCTCGCGGACAATATGCGGAAGAATGGCGGCTTTATTCCCGGCATTCGTCCCGGCCGCAGCACTTCGGAATACGTCAGCATGATTCTGAAGCGGCTCACGTTCATTGGGGCGATTTATCTCGCTCTGGTCTGCCTGCTGCCGGAATGGATGATTGCGGGAATCCACTTGAATCATTTGCCGGCGTGGCTGGGCGGCGACTGGTTTGACCGGCATTTCCCCCAGTGGATTTTGAACGGGCTTGGTGTGGCGTTCTATTTTGGCGGTACCTCGCTCCTGATCGTGGTGGGCGTGGCGATGGATACAGTGCAGCAGCTTGAGGCACAACTCGTCATGCGCAATTACGAGGGCTTTGCGCGAAAGGGCCGTCTGCGCGGCCGTCGTTAAGGGAGAGCAAGCGTGGCGCTGGAAGAGCGTCCCGTGGGAAAACTCGACCGCGCGGTGATTTTCCTCGGGCCTCCGGGCTCCGGGAAAGGCACGCAGGCGAAAGAGCTGGCCAGGCAGTATGGCGTGCCGCATCTTTCGACGGGCGACATGCTTCGGGAGCATGTCAGCAACGGCACTCCTCTCGGCTTGAAGGCCAAGCCGATTATGGAACGCGGCGAACTGGTGCCGGATTCGTTGGTGCTGAAGATGGTGGCGGAGCGGATCGAGCGGCCGGATTGCGAGCATGGTTTCGTGTTCGATGGGTTTCCACGAACGGTCGCCCAGGCGAAGTATCTGGGCGAAATGCTGAGGCGGCAGGGTTTCAAGCAGCCGTTCGTGATTCACATGGTGATCCCGACTTCGGTCCTGCTGAAGCGTTTGACCGGACGAAGGACCTGCAAGCTGGGCGGGGAGATTTACAATATTTACGAGCGCCCGCCGAAGGTCGAAGGGATTTGCGATGCGGATGGCGGCGAGCTGGTTCACCGCGCGGACGATCGCGAAGAAGTTGTGGCGCCCAGGTTGAACGCGTACGAGAAGCTGACCGCGCCCCTGGTGCAGTATTACCGGCGGCTCGGCGCGCTTCACGATGTGGATGCCAACCGCAGCGTGGAAGAAGTACGGCGGGAGATTGGCCAGTTGGTTTCGGGCATGCGCGGGACGCGGTGAGGAGATGGCGATTCAATTACGCAGCGCCGCTGAACTGGAGAAAATGTACCACGCCGGCCAGGTGGTGCATGAAGTCTTGAACAAGCTTCGGGCGGAAGTAAAACCCGGAGTGACGACGATGGACCTCGAAAAAATTGCCGAGGGGCTCATCGCCGGCCGGCCAGGCAAGGCGGCGTTCAAGGGATATCGCGGTTATCCCTGCGTGCTGTGCACGTCGGTAAACAGCGAGATCGTTCACGGGATTCCGTCGCCGAAACGCAAGTTGCGCGAAGGCGAAGTGGTTTCGATCGACTTTGGCATGGAGGTCGACGGCTATTACGCGGATTCGGCCGTCACCGTGCCCGTGGGGAAAATCAGCCCGGAGCTGCAAAAGCTTCTGGATGTGACCCGCGAGTCGCTGGATCGCGCGATCGACAAAATGCGGCCGGGCAACCGGCTGGGCGATGTCGGACACGCGGTGCAGAGCTGGGTGGAGCAGAACGGCTTTTCGGTGGTGCGGGAGTTTGTGGGGCACGGCATCGGAACCAAGATGCACGATGAACCGAATCTTCCGAACTACGGAGAACCGGGGCGCGGGGCGCGTTTGCAGGAAGGCATGGTCATCGCTGTCGAGCCGATGGTGAATGCCGGCCGGCCGGAAGTGCAGATGCGCGGCGAATGGGTTGCGGAAACGGCCGATGGCAGTCCGTCGGCGCATTTCGAGCACACGGTCGCCGTCACAGGCAACGGACCTTGGATTTTGACCCGGCCGAAAGAGATGACCGGGCCATCGTGGTAAGCACTACGGGTAACACGGGAGCATATGGCGAAGCAGCCGTTTGAAGAAAAGAAGAAGGGCGACTCCGGAAACTCGAAGGAGGACGCAATTGAAGTAATGGCGACGGTGATCGAGCCGCTGCCAAACGCGATGTTCCGCGTCGAACTGGAAAACAAGCACCAGGTGCTGGCGCATGTTTCCGGCAAGATGCGCAAAAATTTTATCCG
>DATLVJ010000664.1:0-19612 GCA_035577585.1 Candidatus Limnocylindrales bacterium | reverse complement strand
AGACTGACGACATCACCGCCGCCGTGACCGCTCTTCTCGAGTACTAACACATGAAGCGCCCGCTTCAGAAAGCGGCCGCTACAAAGGCGAGAGCAACCCAGGGGGGAGGAGCGAGTTCCTCCCCTACAAAGTTGGCTTGGGGCTGAACCAATTACCCATTGTCCGCACCGCCCGCTCCCCGTGAAACTTTCCCTCCCCACAATTCGTATCTTTGTTTAGAATGCGATTGGAAATCGCTCTGTGGGGGTGAACCATGCTTTGCCCGAAATGCCAGAAAGAAGTCGCTGAAGGTTCGAAGTTCTGCTACAACTGCGGCGCCCAATTGGCTGACCAAGCCGCGCCACCTGCGGGCGGCTACGTCGCTCCAGCCAAGCGCCTGATGCGTTCCAGCCGCGACAAAAAGCTGGGCGGCGTGTGCGCCGGCGTGGCCGACTATTTCGACCTCGATCCCACTCTCGTCCGCATCGTCTGGCTGCTCGCTGTTCTGTGCGCGGGCACCGGCGGCCTTCTCTATCTGATTCTCTGGATCGCGCTGCCTCTGGCGCCAGCCGTGCCGGCACTGGCCGCCCCCGGATCACCGGCGCAAGTCTGAAGGAGTGGATAAACGCGGAAGTTTGGGCCCAGCCTTAAGAAACTGCGACCGCCTCAGGAGGCGGCCGGTACACTAGGCCCGAGGGGCCAACTAGAGGTCACTCCCTGTCGCTCCTCGAAACTTTCCGCCGCTTGCTCCCACTTTCTCCCAACATCACATGATCCACCGACAAGCTTCCCGCCCCTACAGTCGCCAGGGCCGCGCAAGCCGCCGCCAATGCCAACTCAAACTGATACTCATTCACCGCGAAAACTCCATGCACCAGCTTCACCTTCCAGATCGCAATCAGCATCTCCATGGCAAGCAAGAGCGCGGCAGGCCGCGTGAATAATCCCAGCAGCAGTAGCCCGCCGCCCACGCACTCCAGAATTCCCGCCAGTCCCACAAAATAACCGGGGAATCCGTGCTGGATAAAAAACCCCCGCATCATCGCGTCCGCGCGGACAAGCTTTGGATATCCGTGGAAGATAAAAATCAACGCCAGCGCCAGACGCAATATGACCAGCCCCACCGGCTGAAACGAGTTCAGGAATTTCATCTCGCCCCCCGAGTCCCAAACTACCCCGCTACCGCAGTTGATTCTACCTATTCTTCCAGGGCTTGTGTCAGCCCGGCCACGCCCCGGTTTCAGGTACAATCTTCAGGATCATTCTTGAGGAAACATGAAACGCAAGTTACTGGTCGCGGTGCCGCTGCTTTGTGTAGTGGCGCTGCTTGCCTGGATTCTTCGTCCCAAGCACGAATCCATCAGCGACGCCTATATCAGCGAACGCAGCGTCACGCTCTGGAGCAGCGTCGCCCAGGTCCGTGAACAGGTTGGCGTGTTGCTCTATGGCGATCACGTGGATGTACTGGCGCGCCGCAACGAAAATGTGAAAGTTCGCACGGCCTCCGGCGTCGTTGGATGGGTGGACGGCCACTATCTGATGGAGCCGGAACTTTGGCAGCGCAGTGCCAAGCTGATCAAGCTGGCCTCGGCCATCCCGATTCAGGGGCGCGGGCGTACAAAAGTTCCCACCAACTTGCGTGTCGAACCCGGCCGCAATGAGCCACGCCTGTACCAGTTCTCCCGCAACGCGCCTGTTGAAATTGTTGGCAGGGCGACCGCCGATTGGGTCCAAGTCTCCGACGAAAAAGAAGCTGGGGAGCCGGCCGAAACCAAAAAAGAAGACTGGTTCCTAGTCCGGGGGATCGCCACGCGTCCGCCGGGTGAAGGCGTAGTCCGCAATTCCGCCATCACCAATACCACGCAACCCGGAGACCAGACCATCCCCATCGCCGGCTGGGTAGTGGGGCGATTTGTCTCTCTCGATCTGCCCGACCCGGTGCGTGAAGGCGTTGAGTCTGCCAATATTCGCCCGCTCGCCTGGTTCGAACTCAATCGCGTCTCCGATGCCGAAGGCGATCACCCGCAATACCTTGCTGCCGGCACGCGCGGACCGGAGGGCCAGGCCTGCGATTTCACAACACTGCGGGTTTATACATGGAACACGCGCAAATCCCGCTATGAAACCGCGTTTATCGACAATAATCTGTGCGGGGCTTTCCCGATCCGCGTGGTCAGGGACAACAAAAGCCAGCCCGAATTCCGCTTCCACTTTTTGGGAGAAAAAGAAGAACGCCATTATCGCCTGATCCAGACGGTAGTTCGCCGCATCAAGGACGAGACTCCCGGCGCGCCACCCAAATCCGAAAAAGCCAAGCCCCAGCCATCCAAGCCCCAACCGGCTCCGTCTAAGAAATAATCATGCACCTCCTAAACAAAGTTTCCGCGCCCTCCGCATTCACCGCGCTCACCCTTATCCTTCCTCTACTCACATTGCTTACTAGCACTGTCATTCTTCGGGCATCCGACGAGGATGCCCGAAGAACCTCAACCTCAAAAGTGTCGACCAACGTCGATGGCGCGCCCCAGCCCGATTTATTCTTTCCCCTCACTCCAGGCACCTGGTGGCTCTATCGCGGCACGGTCACCTGGACCGATCAGCAAACGGAAAAAGATGCCCACGCGGACGTCACGCTGAAAATGACCGTGGAGAAGGTCATTCAGAAGCCGGAGTTTCTTATCGCCGTCCTTTCGGGCTTTCCCCGGGATCTCGACTGGGCCACGGGCGAAGTCGCCGCGATGCCGTGGTTGCTGATCGAAACCTCGCGCCGTGAAGTATTCCTCAATCCGCTCCCTCCCGATTTCGATTACGCGAAACTCGATAAAGACGCCGCGACGCTCGACAAGCTTCTTGCCGAAGACAATCTGCTTTTTCGCTGGCCTCTGAAACAGGGCATGAAATTCGGCGATGCCGAGAGCGTCCGACGGGACGACGGCCATTACTGCTGGGTGGTTGCCACGCAGGAAACAAAAAAACTGGGCGATATCCAGGGACTTGCAGCAAAATCCGCCGAAGTTTTTCAACTGCAATACGTCACCAATCCCGACGACACGGAAATGGAAATTTCTCCGGGCATCGGGATTCTCAACTACCAATACCATCACCACGGCACCCTCGCCGAAACAGACCTCACCCTTGTCGAATTCCATCCCGCTCCGCCTGCGCCGCCAAAGTTGGGAGCCACTCCGTGACTCTTCACATTAACGAAGCCGAAGTCCGGCAAATTCTCACCATGCCCATGGCCATGGACGCGGTAGAGGAAATCTCCCGCAAGCAGGCTGATGGCCGCGTTATCCTCCATCCGCGCCGGCGGTTCGAACTTCCGGCGGGGGGAGGGTTCTTCCATTACATGGCCGCCATGGATACGGAAGCCGGGTTCATCGCCATGAAGCAGTACACCTACGTGAAGGGGGTTCTTCGCTTCCTGGTGCCGCTCTATGAAATCTCCACCGGCGCGCTTCTCGCCATGATCGAAGCCGATTTCCTGGGCCAGCAGCGGACCGGCGCCGCTTCCGGGGTGGCCACGAAATATCTTGCGCGGGCGAACGCGCGAACCGCAGCCATCATCGGAACCGGCGGCCAGGCAAGAACCCAACTCGAAGCTGTCGCCGCCGCCCGCAAGCTGGATTCCGTCCGGGTCTATGGCCGCGACCCGGAGCGACGCGCTAAATTCTGCGCCGAAATGACCGCACGCCTCGGCATCTCGGTTCATCCCGCCGCCTCAGCCGCGGAAGCTGTCCGGGGCGCGGAGATCGTCAACACCGCCACCACGTCCGCTAAGCCCGTTCTCGACGGCCAGGACATCGCCCAAGGCGCGCACATCAATGCCATCGGCGCGAACCACGCCCACAAGCGCGAACTCGACGACGCGGCAATCTCTCGCGCAGGGCTGATATTTGTGGATTCCATCGAACAGTCCAAACAGGAAGCCGGCGACCTGATTATTCCATTTCAGCAGGAGCCCAAAAGGTGGGAAGAGGTCCGTGAACTCGACCAACTCATCGCTGGCAAAGTTCCCGGCCGCACCGAGGAAAAGCAGATCACTCTTTTCAAGTCCAACGGTATCGCTTCCTGGGATCTCGCCGTCGCCGAGAAGATCTATGCCCTGGCCCGGCAAAAAAATCTGGGCAGGGAACTGCCGTTTTTCTCCTCAGAAAAATAATCACAGGGAAGAGTCGAAACAGGAGGGAACCCAGGCAGGAGAAAACCTGACGCCTCATTCCGGGAGCGGGGTGATCGTCGGGCTCCCGGAATGAGGCTCACTGCGCACTACGAGTTCAGGGCCTGGGCTTTGCGGCTGGGGAGTGGGTGCTTCCGCGTGGAAAGGGCATTGTGAGTTTTCAGGGTGTCGTTCTGCCGTTGGCCGGCGCTCTTCCAGAGCATGCCGCAGGCGATCAGCAGCACTCCGATCGCGATAAGCGATCCCAGCGTGCGTGGAAAGCTGGCCATGCTGACTTCTTCCTGCTGATTCGCCTGAAGAATCGAAGCCTCGGACACCGCCGCATAGTCAGCCTGCGCGTTGTTCACCGCCGTATTCGCGGCCGCGGCGGACGGATTGTTAAAATTTCCGCTAACGGAGGTCGCCGGAGTTTCAAAGTCGGTGTTTGTGATTTCTTGTGCGCGGGCCGCGCTTACAACAAAGAGCGAAACTCCCACCGCCGCCAGAATCAGTTGCCACGTAATCTTTTTTGTGAAGTTCATGGTCCACCTCAGTTTGTTTTCTGAACTGCCCGACGCGTTTGGAAGAATGCAAAGAGGCTGCCATCTCGAAGCCAAAACACTTCTTCCGATTTCAATCTTGAGCATGTTGAGGAGATTGAAGGGCATAGCAGCAAAAATAATCTTTTCACCAGCTCGCAATCCATTCGGGTTCAAGGCCGGTGCTCCCGAATCTCTATCCAAAGGGTGATTCTTGCTTCCCCCGGGTGAACGGTTTCAGAAGGGTTCGACTGCCCAAAAAACTGGGCGGATGTCTTGAACTGAGATTAACTTGTTAACAGGTAAGGGGTTAGTTGAAGGGGCAGGGAACCTTGCTTCAACTTCGCGGGCTACTTTCCAACTTCCTAGCTTTTCGGATAGCCACGCTAACCGATTGGATAGCTTCGGTGGGCGTAGATTATTCAAGGTCGCCGAGTTAGAATACCGACCCTTAGCCGTAACGCTTCAGAACAGTCACCCGAGCCCCAACCCGTGCCCCCAAGACTCACCGTACTGAGCGGCCCCTGGAAAAACACCAGTTTTGCCGTGGTTGCGCCCCTCTCCATCGGCAGTGACTCGTCCAATTCAATCTGCCTGGAAGATCCAGCCGTAGCCTTGCAGCATAGCTGCATCAGCGAGGCCGCCGGATGTTTCACCATTCGCGATCTCGACTCTCCCGCGGGCACGTTTGTAAATGGCATTCCCATCACCGAACGTGTGCTTTCCTTCGGTGACCAGATCTCCGTCGGTGATTCTTCTTTTCTGTTTCTGCCGGAAGCGGCCGCATCCGCCGAGAGTCGTTCCGTTGAACTCGACGACCAAGCCGCTCTAAGCCTCTCTGCCCAGCAGCTCAAGCCCGAAGATCTTCTCTACCTGCGGCCGGAATCGCTTGCCGCGCTCCCTCCGGCTGTTCGGCTTGCGCGCACTCTCTCCACTCTTCTCAAAATCAGCTCCGCCATCGGCTTCATGCGAGACATTGACGCGCTTCAGTGGCAACTCCTCGCGTTGCTATTCGATGTCATTCCCGCCGAACGCGGTGTCATCCTGCTTCTCGACTGCAGCACGGGTGAATTCTCCGCGCCAGTCGCCTGGGATCGCGCTGCCGGCCCGGATCATCCCGTCCACCTCAGCCGGGTCCTTGCGCAACGCGTCGTTGAAGAGCGCGTTGCCGTGCTCGATCACGAACCGCCGCGAGTCGCATCTTCCAACTCAGCGAATGCTGCGCCCGCTTCCGGCCTTTCGCTGCTCTGTGTTCCTCTGACCACTCCCACGCAATCGCTCGGCCTGATCTATCTGGACACCCGCAATCCCGCAACGCGTTTCTCCAACGACGATCTGCAATTGCTATCCGCCATTGCGGGTCTTGCTTCAGTGGCCGTCGAAAATGCCCGCCAATTTGAAAGCCTCGGCAGCGAAAATCAACGGCTCCGGGCCGAATTCCAGCTTCAGCACGACATGATCGGCCGCGGCCCCCGCATGCGCCAGGTGTATCAATTTATCGAACGTGTCGCGCCCTCCGACTCCACGGTATTGATTTTGGGTGAGAGCGGCACGGGCAAGGAACTCGCTTCCCGCGCTATTCACCTCAACAGCCCGCGAAAATCGCGTCCTTTTGTCGCGCTCAATTGCGCCGCCCTGACCGAAACGCTCCTGGAGAGCGAATTATTCGGGCACGAACGCGGCGCGTTCACCAGCGCCGTCTCCCAAAAGAAGGGGTTGCTCGAAGTTGCTGAAGGCGGGACCGTTTTCCTCGACGAGGTTGCGGAGCTTCCACACGCGCTGCAGGCAAAACTCCTCCGCGTCCTCCAGGAACGTGAATTCGTGCGTCTGGGGGGCACCTTTTCGATCAAACTCAACGTCCGCTTCATCGCCGCCACCAACAAAGACCTCCAGAAAGCGGTCACCGACGAAAAATTCCGCCTCGATCTCTTCTACCGTCTCAACGTAGTCTCGATCAGCATGCCAGCGCTCCGTGAACATCCCGAGGACATCCCGTTTCTGACAGATCACTTCGTCACGCGGTACTCCGCGCGTTCCAATCGCAAAGTCCTCGGCCTGTCTCCTGCGGCCCGCGCATGTCTCGCCCAATATGATTGGCCGGGGAATATCCGCGAACTCGAAAACGCCATTGAACGCGCCATCGTTATCGGCAATTCGGACGTTATCCTTCCCGAGGATCTGCCTGATGCCCTCGCCGACCGCGCGTTGCCTGCGTCCGAATCCGCAACCAAATTCCACGACGCGGTTCGCGAATCCAAGAAGCATCTGATACTGACTGCTCTCGAACAGTCCCAGGGCAGTTTCACCCAGGCGGCCAAACTACTTGGTCTCCATCCCAATTACCTCCACCGCCTGGTCTCCAACCTCGATCTCAAATCGACGCTGAAAAGCGCAGCGAAGCACTGACACCCCAGCTATGCGAAATCGCCTCTTGACACCCCTTCCGACACGAACTACATTTGTCGAACGAGCGTTCGAGACCTCTATGGCTTCCCCCACACCGACCTCCCGCGATTCCGAAGCCAAGCTCCAGCATATTCTGCGCACAGCCTCTGAGGTCTTTGCCGAGCAGGGCTTTGCAGGCGCCTCTATGCGCGATATCAGCCGGGCCGCAGGGGTTTCTCTTGCTGGGCTCTACTACTACTTTGAAAATAAACAGCACCTTCTCTACCTCATTCAAAGCACTACCTTTACCTTTGTCCTCGAGAGCCTGCGCTCCCGGCTCCAGGGCGTCCATGAACCCGCGGAACGCTTGCGTTTCCTCGTCCTCAACCACATCGAATACTTTCTCTCCCACCCCAACGAAATGAAGGTCCTTTCCCACGAAGAAGAGGCCCTCGGCGAACCCTATAGCGAGAAGGTGCAGGCCATCAAGCGCCGGTATTACGCCCTGGCCCGCGAGATTTTCGACTCCATTGCTGCTGAAGGCCTGGCACCGGGCATCCACCCGCGCGTCGCGGTTCTCAGCTTGTTCGGCATGATGAACTGGACCTACAAATGGCACAAGCCGGGCATCGACCCGGACGCAGCCGAACTGACCGCCGCCATCGTCGGCCTCTTTCTTCACGGAATTCTGCCGCCGGGCTTGGAGTTGAAGCCGGTATTTGTAGACGGAGTTGCCGCGGGAGAGCCGCGCTGAGAATTTCCAGAGAGTTTTAGATTACAGACGAAGGGACGAAAAGAGAATTATGGCTACCACAACAAGCGTTGCAACCAAGGAACTCGTAAAATACCGCGTCGAGGACGGCATCGCCATTTTCGAACTCGACGACGCTCCCGCTAACACCTACACCTACGACATGATGCTGCAACTCGACGCAGCCATCCTGAAAGCACGCATGGACGAAAGCGCTCACGTGATCGTCATCCGCGGCGCGGGCGAAAAATTCTTTTCCGCCGGTGCCAGCATCCCGATGCTCACGAAAGCCGATCCACAATTCAAATACTACTTCTGCCTCCACGCCAACGAAACGCTCAGCCGGCTCGAACAAACACCCAAGCTGGTGATTGCCGCGCTAAACGGCCACACTGTCGGGGGCGGTCTGGAGATCGCGCTGGCCTGCGACATCCGCATCGCCAAAAAAGAGGGCGGCAAAATCGGCCTGCCCGAAGTGAACCTCGGCGTCCTTCCGGGCACGGGCGGCACGCAGCGTTTCGCCCGCGCCATCGGACGCTCGCGCTCCCTAGAGCTGATGGCCACCGGACGCACGTTCAGTTTCGAAGAAGCTCTGGAAATGGGCCTCATTAATTATCTTTACGAAAAGGAATCCTTTTGGGACGACGTGCTCGCCTACGCACGGCAGTTCTGCCCCCCCAACAAAGCTTCCCGCGCCGTTGGCCGCATCAAGCGCTCCGTCGTCACGGGCATGGAAATCCCCTTTGCCGAAGCCCTCGGCCTGGAACGCGAACTCCAGCAACTTCTATTCACCAGCGAAGATGCCAAGGAGGGGCTTGCCGCTTACGTCGAAAAGCGTGCCGCCAATTTCAAAGGGAAGTAAATTCGAAGTAAACTCATAGGGCATCCAGGAAAGTGCCACTCGAATGAAAACCCTCCCAGACTACCTACGCAAAGGAATGAAGCTCGTGATTGTGGGCTGTAATCCAACAGAGTCTTCCGTCCGCGCCGGCCACTACTACGCCGGGCGCGGCAATCCTTTCTGGCCGTTGCTCTATGACGGCGGGGTCGTCCCCGAGCCGTTCGACTACCCGGATGACCGCCGGATCATCGAGTTCGGCATCGGCCTAACGGATCTGGTCAAGCGCCCGACGAAAACGATTGAGGAACTGAGGCGGGAGGATTACGCCGAAGGACGTTTCGTGCTTTCCCGCAAGCTTGAGGAATACTTACCGCGCGTGATCGCCTTCAACGGCAAGTTGCCCTTCGAGCAGTTCGCCCAACGCAAATGCAATTACGGCATCCAAAAAGAACTGCTTTATGGAGCGCATGTCTACGTGCTGCCGACAACCATCGGAGCCACTTCACGCGGGAAGAGCGATCGCTTGAAACATTTCCGCAAACTGGCCGATCTTGTGAAGCGTACCGAACAATCGCGGGATACACCGACCCGCTGACTGGGCATCCACGAAATGGAGGCACGATGACTCAAGCTCCGCAAACCGCTTCCAGCGCTCCGGTCCTTCAGGAGACCCGCCAGGGTTCCGTCATCACGCTCGTAATGAATCGTCCGGACCGCCTGAACGCCCTCAATAATGAACTCACCACGGCGTTGAACGCAGCGCTCGTTCGTGTCGCCGGCGATTCTTCTATTCACGTCGTCGTCCTCACAGGCGCGGGCCGCGCCTTTTGTGCCGGAGGCGACCTGGGAGCCATAGGCAAAGGCCGGGAGCGCAACGATTCCGCTGAACTCGCCCCCATCCTTCGCATGGGCATGCAGGCTGTGCTTAACATTCGAACGATGCCGCAGCCGGTCATCGCTGCCGTCAACGGGCCGGCTGCCGGCGCCGGGATGAATCTTGCTCTCGCCTGCGATATCCGCCTCGCTATTGATGGCGCTGTCCTCGGCCAGAATTTTGCCAAGGTCGGGCTGTTCCCCGATTATGGCGGCACTTATTTCCTGCCTCAACTCGTAGGCCCTTCCGTCGCCGCCGAGATGTTCTATCTCGGCGAAATGATCGATGCGCAAACCGCGCATCGCCTTGGCATTCTCAACCATCTTTTTCCCGCCGATCAGTTCGAAGCCGCTGTCGCCGCGTTTGCCAAGAAAATCGCCGAGGGCCCGCAGGTGGCGATTCGCGCCGTGAAACAATCCCTGTTCGCGCGCGAAAAAGACGCGCTGATGGCAGCGCTGGAACGCGAAGTCCAGGAGCAGCTTAAATGTTTTCATTCGCAGGATTGCCTGGAAGGCATTCACGCGTTCATGGAAAAGCGCCCGCCCAAGTTTCAAGGAAGTTAGCCGTTGTTTTGAGTAGCTTTGGCCCAGCTGGAAAAATCGCGAGAGCTTGTCATTCCGAGGGCATCCGATGAGGATGCCCGAAGAATCTCAACTGTAATTGCTTCGACTAGCGCCAATTCGTAGTCTGATCTTTTGAGTGGCGCGAAAGTATTATTCGTCTAAAGGAGACTTCTCTAATGCCGGCAACACGTCTTTCCACTTTTGATGACTGGGTCGATCTTTTCCGTGTCTGGCAAAAAGACATCGGGGTGGACTATCCCGAAATCACCGGCTACAAATTTGAAGCCAAGTTCGGCCCCACGCGCTCCAACGAAATCGAATTCGGCGCTTACAAGGGGCGTCCGAAGTGGGAAAAGGTCGTCAGCATCCCCGACCAGCGGATGCGCGATGCCCTGCTCAACCTGATCGTCTATCAGGGTGACACCGAATTTGCTTCTGTCGAGCAGCAGCGCCGCCTGTTCGAGACGTCGCCCAGCGAACACGACCGCCAGTCGCTCTGCCGCGTCGTGACCGAAGAGATGCGCCACGGCTGGCAGATGTGCCACCTGCTGATGACCCACTTCGGCTACAGCGGGCGAGTGGAAGCGCAGAAAATGCTCGAGCGCCGGGCTTTCGATCAGAAGCGTCTCCTCGGCGCTTTCAACCAGGACGTGAACAACTGGCTGGACTTTTTCGTGTACACGGATTTCGTCGACCGCGACGGCAAATACCAACTGACCATGCTCAGTTACTCCGGATTCGCACCGCTGGCGCAATCGATGATTCCGATGCTCAAGGAAGAGTCGTTTCATCTGGGCACGGGCCAAGATGGCATCAAGCGGATCGTCAAAGCCGGCGTCGTCCCTACGCAAGTGATTCAGAAATACATCAACAAGTGGATTCCGGTCAGCCTGGACCTGTTTGGCGTCGATCGCTCCAGTTCCGCGCACTGGTTTTACGTCTGGGGCCTGAAAGCGCGCTACGACGAGCCCACCGCCAAGGCCGCCGTCAATCTGGAGCGCATGAACGAGCACAGCCGCGAACTCTACTATCAGGAATGCATCAAGCTGGTTGAGATGATCAACAAAAACGTTCCCGCCGGGCAGCCGCTCCTCTACGTTCCAGATTTCAAGTTCAACCGCTTTATTGGCGAGCACGCGCGCAAACCGTTTAGCGTTCATGGAGAACTGCTCTCGGACGAGAAGTACACGGAGCACTTGAAAGAGATGCTTCCGCAACCTGAAGACCTGCAGTTGGTGAGCGAAATTCAGTCCGTCGAAAAACAGTGGATCTCGCCAAAAGGCTCCATCCAGTAATCAGGTACAATTTGGAGTGCGGTAGCTCTGCTACCGCTTTTGAGCACGAGGCCCCAAGCCCAAACTCTGGGGACAAAAGGGAATCGGCCGTACCCCGCCTCAATCCAGGCAAGCTCGTCGGCCATTTTAAGGAATCCCATGAGCGATCTCGAAATCTCCGCAGTGGAACTAAAACAGCGCCTCGACAACGGTGAAAAACTCCTCCTCGTCGACGTGCGCGAATCCTGGGAAAACGCGCAATGCCGCATCGAAGGCGCCGTCCTCATCCCCATGGGCTCGATCCCGGCGAATCTACAAAAGCTTGACACCGACGAACCGGTGATCTGTTATTGCCACCACGGCATGCGCAGCCTCGACGTGGTCAACTGGCTTCGCCAACAAGGAATCTCCAGCGCCAAATCGCTCGCCGGCGGCATCGATCGCTGGTCGCTCGAAATCGATCCCCAGGTTCCTCGCTACTGAGATTTGGTATAGGGAAAGTCTGTCATTCTGAGCGCATCCGACGAGGATGCGCGAAGAACCTCAACTTAAAATCGATTGCCCAAATTCAAAATCGAGCGAGAAATATGCCAGCAAAATTCATCTTCTACCAAAAGCCCACTTGAACCACCTGCCGCAAAGCAAGAGGTCTCTTGCTCGAATTGAAAATCGAGTTCGACTCGCGCGATCTTGACAAACAGGCGCTTTCCGAATCCGAACTCGACAAACTCATCGGGGCGCGTGACTACAAGCTGTTTCTTAACACGCGCAACGACCTCTACCGAGAACGCAACATGGCAGAGAAACCTCCCGCACGCGCCGAAGCCATCAAGCTCATGTCCAAAACGCCCAACTTGATCCGCCGCCCCTTGCTCGTGCGCGGCTCCCAAATCATCATCGGCCTCGACGAAGCCGCCTACCGCATCCTGGCTCTGCGAGTTAAGTCGTAGCCGTACGCTCTTGTAGGGGCCGCCTTCTGAGGCGGGCCGCTCTTCGATACAATCTTTCCATGCAAATCCAAACCATCGCCATTATCGGCGCCGGCACCATGGGCCGGGGCATCGCCTATGCCTCCGCCCTTGGCGGCTACACCACTGTCCTTGAGGATGTTTCTGATTCCATGCTGGCGAAGGCGCTTGCCTGGATCCGTGATTCTCTTGACGAAGGCGTGCGCCGCGGAAAAGTCGACGTCACGGCCCGCGCCGCCGCTCTCGCCCGCATCACCAGCTCGCAAGTTGTCGACGAAGCCATCCGCGACGCCGAACTCATCATCGAAGCCGTCCCCGAAGAACTCGAGATGAAGCTCGAACTCTTCACCATCTTCGATAAGTTCGCGAAGCCCAACGCTATTTTCGCCAGCAACACTTCCTCGCTATCGATCAGCGACTTCAGCGATATCGTGCTGCACCGCGATCGTTGCATAGGGATGCACTTTTTCAACCCCGTCCCCAAAATGAAGCTGGTGGAAATCATCCGAACACCGCGCACCTCCGATGAAACTGTCGCCGCCTGCGTCGAGGTTGCCACCCGCATGGGCAAGGAAACTGTCATCGTCAACGAAGCGCCTGGCTTCATCACTTCGCGGATCAACGCGCTCATCGGCAACGAAGCCTTCGCGATGCTCGAAGCAGGCATCGCCTCCGCCGCCGACATCGACAAGGCGGTGAAGCTCGGCCTGAATCACCCTATGGGCCCCTTCGAAATGGTCGACCTTGTCGGCCTCGATGTCCGACTGAAGATCCTCGAATATCTTCACTCCACCCTCGGCGAAAAATATAAGCCCAGCCCGCTTCTTCGCCAGTACGTCCAGCAAGGCCGGCTTGGCCGCAAATCCGGCCGCGGAGTGCACGACTATTCCGCATCCACCGACCCATCAGCCAAAACGTAGGGGCGGCTTCGCCGCCTTCTTGCCTTCCTCTTCTCTGCGTCCTCTGCGCTCTTACCTCTGTGAACTCTGCGTTAAGTCCCTCCTCTTCTCTTTCTCTGCTCCGCCCACGCTCGCTGAGCCCAAATGTCTTAAACTACCAACATGACCGCTGCCATCGACCGCATCCTTATCCAGCAGGGCGACCTGACCGAAATGGACGTGGACGCAATCGTCAACGCCGCCAACAACGACCTGATGCTTGGCGCGGGGGTTGCCGGGGCGATTGCGCGCAAGGGCGGGGAAACAATCCAGCGCGAGTGCGATGAGATCGGGAGCATCCCCGTTGGCTACGCCGCCATCACCGGCGGAGGCAAACTCAAAGCCCGCCACGTCATCCACGCCGCCAGCATGAGCCTCGGCGGGATGCGCACCACCGCAAAAACTCTTCGCACCTCCACCACTCACTCGCTTCGCCTTGCCGCCGAACGCAACCTGAAATCCATCGCTTTTCCAGCCGTCGGCACTGGCGTATCCGGATTTCCGATGGACGAGTGCGCGCAGATCATGCTCGGCGAAGCCCTGCAGCACCTGAAGGGCGAAACCTCCATCGAAGCCATCCACTTTGTCCTGTTCGACGCACATTCCCGCGACATTTTTCAGTCCGCGCTTGAAAGGCTGCGAAAAGAAAGTTCCACCGGAGCTGCCTCGGCATGAGGCGCGACACTTCGGCTTCATCTGAATGGCAACTGCTGAAGCATGAATTATTTGAGCTCATCCGCGCGAATGAACATCGCGCGCCAACCGAACTACCGTGTCGATCAGCCCTTCTACGGACTCGGCCTCTTTAGTGTCGGTTTTTCCCCCGACGCGGGTGCAGCCACCTCCGCCTGCTTTCCCTTCGCCGGCCCCGCTACCGGCGTGGCCGCATCTGTTGGCGAGGGCGTCGGCATGCCGTTCTCTGTATACGGCTTCTTGACGAGCGCCTCCACCACATCCTGCGCTCCGCCCGTGTTGTCGTTCGTCTGCCGGGCCTTGTTGTACTCGTTCAGGGCTCGTTCTCTCTGCCCCAAGATGTCGAAAATCTTCCCCAGGTACAGATGACTCCAAACCTCGGTCCATTTCTCCGAAGGTTCTGGCACCGTGGCCAGGGCCTCGCGAAACGCGTTCGCCGAAGCCTGATAATTCTTCTGGTAGAAAAACGCCTCGCCCATCCGGAAATTCGCCAGCGACCGGCTTGGTTGAATGCTCAGGGCCCTCTGGTATTGCTGCACCGCGTCATAATATTTCCCAACTTCCGCCAACTCTTCTCCGCGCGCGATCGCCGCCCGTGCCCGCAAATTCGGCGTGCTCTTCAAAATCAAATTGTTCGGATCAATGCGGATCCCGCCGGCTTTCGGCCGGCCAAACGTTTCCTCGGTGAACTGCGTTTCCATCCCGGTGACATAGATCGTCTTCATCTCCGGGTTTCCTTCGGTGTCCACGCGCAACTGCACCGGCATGCTGAAAGTATCCAGGGGCTGTTTGATCTTTCCGACAATCCGGAAGCCCTTGCGCGTGCGGTAGACCACGTCCTCCATGGAAAATTCCGGCACACCTGTCGAGTTCAGCCACTGCGCGAAATATCCCTGCAGGTTGGGCGGCTCTTGCCCGGGTTTCACGCCCGCATTTGCGGTGGCAATCGCCATGTTTTCGAAATCCACCATTTTCGCGGTCTTGCCCTGGTACTTCGTATAAAACCCGTGGAGCACGGACTTGAACGCCAGATCCCCCATCTGCCCGCGCAGCATGTGAAACAGCATCGCGCCCTTGTTCATCACCACGGAGCGATACTCGCTCGAATACGGCGCCAGGCGCGCCGACTGCGCCACCGGCGCCGAGTTCTCATACATCAGCGCCCCAACGGCAAATTCGTCCAGCGCCCGCAGCCCCGCCTCTTTCCCGAAATTCTGCTCGGCGTATAACTCCTCCGAATACCGCGCCAGGCCGTCGCTGATCCAAACGTCGCCCATGCTCGCCGGCAAAACCTGGTTGCCCCACCACTGCGTCGCCACCAGCCGGCTGAGCGTCCGGTCGCTATATTTCGGATCCCACAATCGGTGGCTTAGCATCACTACGCCGGGCCCGGAAAAATCGCGCAGCGTTCCGTCGGGCAGCTCGACTACGGTCATGTCCGGTTCCGGCAACGAGCCGAACATGTCTGAGAAAATCACTACCTGGTGCGCCACGATGTTCGCGAACTCCTGCACCTTCGCCGAATCTGGGCGCGGGGCGTACACCGCCACGCTGATGCCCTCCGCTTGTTTCGGGCTTAATTGCAGCGGCCCCGCCACGAACGATCCATTCGGGGCGCGCTGCTCGCAATGAAAGGTGTACATCAGCCGCTTGCCCTCGGCCGCCGAACGCGGCGTCAGGGGCTGTGGAGCCTCGGCTTTCCCCGTGCCGGCCACGGCCATCGTATCCGGCACATTCAGCTTGAACGTTCCGGTGTAGCGGTTGGCGGGATAGTTCGTCAGCGGAAACCACCGCGCCGGAAGCAGCAGGTAGGCCCATTCTTTCCCGATCGAAGCCACCCGCACATTCGGCACCGGGCTGTTCTCTTCGTTGGCCAGCAGGCCGCCGTATGCAAAAGTGAGCGAGACAATTTTTCCGGCCGCGACCGGGGCCGGCAGCGTCACCGTGAGATACATCGGATTTTCTTGCTCTCGCTGGAAAGAAAGCACCTTTCCGTCCGGCCCTTTTACCTCACGCACTTCCAGGTTTTCGTGCAGTTCCACGCGGACAATCTGCGAAACGTCCTGCGCGCGAAAGTCCACCTTCACGATCGAATTGATGGTTTGGCCGGATGTATCCAGATAAGCGGAAAGCTCGTAATTCTCAGCGAGAAAATTCAGCCCGCGCGACTCCTGCGCCGCCAACGGAGAACTGATGATCGCGAGCAGAAATGCCAATCCCAGCCAGCACGCACCCCTGACATTTTCCCGCCGCTTCATCGAGTTCCTTTCCGTTCTTGCACCTAGGGACGATGGATTGATGTATATAGGATAACAATCCCTCAGAAAGCGTTGCCAGCCTTCCCTTGTAACAAACTTGCAATTTCATCCGCCGCCCGCTCCACTGCCCCCGGCGGCCCCAGCCTCTTCCGAACCTCTTCCAGCCCCCGCCGCTGCGCCTCGCGGGCGTTTGGTTCCTGCAGAAGCCGCAGCGTCTCCTGCGCTACGCGCTCCGGCGTAAACTGGCCCTGCACCAGCTCCGGCACCACCTGTTTACCGGCGATCAGGTTGACCATCGCAAAATACGGCGTGCGAACCAGGGGCTTGGCCAGCGCCGCCGTCAGAGGCGAGACGCGGTAGATGACCACCATCGGCACATTCAGCAGCGCCGTTTCGACCGTTGACGTCCCGCTCGAGACAATCGCGGCATTCGCCGATGACAGGGCGTTGTACGTGTCCCCGGCCACCACGCGGACAACGCTCCCCGGCGGCCATCCCGCCTTCAATCCCTCCACGTCCTGCGCGCGGGCCGCGGCAATCACAAACTGCGACGGCACTCTTCCATTGATCAGGGCGCACGCTTCCCGCAGCACCGGCAGATGGTGCAGCAACTCTCCCGCGCGGCTCCCCGGCAGCAGCGTTACAATCGAGCGGCTCGGATCCAGCCCCAGCTCCTCGCAAAACTGCTTCCTGTCTTTCGTCGCCTGCACCGCTCCTACCAGCGGATGCCCTATGAATTTTGTCGGCACACCCGCATCCGAGAAAAACTTCTCTTCAAAGGGAAATATGCAAAGCGCTTTAGCAAATCGTCGCCGGACCAGGTTTGCGCGCCACGGCCGCCACGCCCAGAATTGCGGGCAGATGTAATAAACGTTTCGAATGCCTTTGGGCTTCAGTTTGCGCGCCAGCCGCAGATGAAAGCCGGGAAAGTCCGTCAGGATCGCCAGAGCCGGCCGCCGCTTCTCCGCCGCCGCGACCAATCGCTCCATCGCCCGCAGCAGGGAAGGCAGGTGCTTCACAATTTCCGTAATTCCCACCACCGCCACTTCCGAATAGTCCGTAATGATCTCCACGCCGGCCGAACGCATCTGCGGTCCGCCCATGCCGAACAGTTCCACGTCCAGACGCGCCTTCAGCGCCTCAGCCAGACGCGCGGCATACATATCGCCGGAAGCCTCACCAGCGGAAAGGAGTAATGGAATGGGGGGCATCAGCCTGAATATCTCACAAGTGAGTGGTGTGTTTGTTCGATTTGTAGGGGCCAGGATCGCCCGGCCTTTTTGCGCTTCTCTTGCGGTTGTAGAGGCCGCCTTCTGAGGCGGGGGTTTTTCACTTTTCCTTCCAATAAATTCGGCTCAATCACTGGCCGGCGTTGGTGCCGGCAACACGCCCGCCCCCGCCACACCATTCGTTTCCGGCAATTCCTGTTCCTTGTACTGCAACTGGTACAACCGGTAATAAATCCCGCGCTGCACCAGCAATTCCTGATGCGCCCCTTCTTCGCGTAACCGGCCTTTATGAAACACAAGTATGCGGTCCGCGTGTTGAATCGTGCTTAACCGGTGCGCAATCACCAGTGCCGTCCGCCCGCTCAGCAACCGGTCCAGCGCCTCACGAATCAGCAACTCCGTCTTCGTATCCACACTCGAAGTGGCTTCATCCAAAATCAAAAATCGGGGATTGTGCGCGAGCGCGCGCGCAAAACTGATCAGCTGGCGCTGCCCAACCGACAGGGTTGATCCGCGCTCATTCACTTCCGTCTCCACGCCTTGGGGCAGCGAACGGATGAAGTCGCCCAGCCCGATTTCGTCCAGCGCTTTCTCTACATCCGTCCGAGAAATGCCCGGCGTTCCCAGGCGGACGTTCGATTCAATCGTTCCGGTAAACAAAAACGGATCCTGCAGCACGATGCCGAACTGTTTCCGCAGCTCCTGCAAATCCAGTAGCCGGATGTCCACGCCGTCCAGCAGAATCTGTCCGCGCTGAATGTCGTAAAAACGCAGCAACAGGGAGATCAGCGTAGTCTTCCCGGCGCCGGTGTGCCCCACAATCGCAAAGGTCTGCCCGGACTGCATGCGGAAGGAGACGTCGCGGAGGACCCAATCCTCTTCGGCGGGCTGCTCGACGTTCCGGTAGCTGAACCAGACGTTGCGGAATTCGATCTCGCCGCGAGGCGAAACGAGGTGCTTCGCATCCGCGCGCGACTCAATGGTGATCGGCTCATCCAGCAGCTTGAAAATACGCTCCGAAGCCGCCATCGCCGACTGCAAAATATTGAACTTCTCGCTTAAATCCTGAATCGGCCGGAAAAAGCGCTGCGCAAACATCGTGAATTCCACCAGGATGCCCAAGGTCAGCGCGTTGCCCAGAATCCTGTTCCCGCCCGACCAGTAGATCAGCGAAATCGTGGCAAAACTCAAGAATTCCACGGCCGGATAAAACAGCGCGTACGCAAGAATCGCGTCGCGCCACGCCAGCATGTTTTCCTGGTTGCGCACCCGGAAGTCCAGCCGCGCTTTTTTCTCGCGGTTAAAAAGCTGCACCACCGCCATTCCGGAAATATATTCCTGCAAAAAGGAGTTGATCCGGGCGATCGCGGTCCGGATGTTGCGGTTTGCGTCCCGCACGTACTTCCGGAACACCAGCGTCACCACAAAAATAAACGGCAGCACGGCCATGGCATCCAGCGCCAGCCGCCAGTCGATCTTGAACAACAGCCCGGCCATCACCGCCAGCAGGAAAAAATCATTGATCATCGTGACGACGCCGGCGGCGAAGAGATCGTTCAGCGCGTCCACGTCGGTCGTTACGCGGGTCATCAGCCGCCCGACGGGGTTGCGGTCGAAGTACGTCATCGGGAGCCGCTGCAGGCGCCCAAAAATCTCGGTGCGCATGTCGTACATCGTTTCCTGGCCGACACGCTGCATGATCCGAATTTGCACGTACTGCGCGAGAAAATCGAAAACCAGCACGGCCAGGTAAAACACGCTGATCGAAATGATGCCGTGCCAGGCCGTTGCTTCAGCCAACAAGCCCTTCGACCATGGCACCAGGTGATTATCGATGGCGCGCTGGAAAAGAATCGGGGGCGCCAGTTCCAGCGGCGTCACCACCGCCACCAGCGCAAGGGCAAACACCACTCGCCAACGATAGGGCCGCATATACCCGAGCAGCCGCTTCATCAGGCGTGAATCGTATGCCTTGCCTAATGCTTCTTCTTCGTGAATATTGCTCATGCCCGCTCGAGCTCTTCTTCCAGGAGCTGCTTCTGATATAAGTCCGCGTAGTAACCCTGGCGAGCCAGGAGTTCGTCGTGAGTGCCGCGCTCGACCAGTTCGCCGTCTTTCAACACCACAATCTGATCCGCTTCACGGACCGTGGACGTCCGGT
>DATLVJ010000663.1:0-6842 GCA_035577585.1 Candidatus Limnocylindrales bacterium | reverse complement strand
ACACGAACGCCCCGTTGATGTGCAACTCAACCTCAATCATGCGAGCCAGCGTACCCTTGTGCACTACGGCGTCATTCAACACGCGCTGCTGCGTCAGCAATTCCCCATTGTGCGTGCGTTCCACCAGCAGCAAGACGCGTTCTTCAATCGTCGCTTTTCCGGCCAGCGTACTTTCCAGCGCCGGATAAAGCTCTTCAACCGTAAAGCTGGTCAGGAATCCAAGGCTGCCCATGTTGATCGGAAGAATCGGAATGCCGTGATAGGCCGCTTCGCGCGCGGCTGCCAGAATCGTTCCATCGCCGCCGAGAACCAGCAGCAGGTCCGACTCCTGCGCCACCTGGTGCCGCGTTTTTCCTGCTGCCTCATTCTTCAGCACTGTCGCCGTCTCATTGTCAAAAACAGTGGGCAAGCCGCGCTGCTCCAGCCACTTCAGCAGCGGCGGAACCACTTCCGCAATGTTCGAGCGTCTTGGCCGGGAAATGATGCCGATTCTTTTGAAGGTGGGTTCAGGCCGCATGGATTACCGCGATTCTACCCCAGCCAGTTTTCTGGCGTGAAGGAAATACTCCTGGTTACCCTCGGCCCCCGGCAAACGGCTCGGTGCGGCGCCAAGCACGTTCAATCCAACCGCTTCCATGGCAGTTCGCACGCCAGCAACGGCCTTTTCGTGCAGCGCTTTCTCCCGCACTATGCCTCCTTTACCGACGTCCTCGCGTTGCAATTCAAACTGGGGTTTCACCAGAATCAGAAAGTCAGCCTGTGGCTTTGCGCAAGCGGCCGCGGCGGCCAGGATTTTCGTAACGGAAATAAAAGAAACATCCACCACCACCAGATCAGCCAATTCCGGCAAATCCTGCGCCACCAATTCACGCGCATTCTTTTCGATACGCGCCACGCGCGGGTCGCCGCGAAGCTTCCACGCCAACTGGTCGGTGTTCACATCCACCGCATAGACGCGCGCCGCGCCGCTCTGCAGCAGGCAATCCGTGAAACCGCCCGTGGACGCGCCAATATCGAGGCAGGTTTTGCCCGCTGTGCTGAGGTGAAAATCCACCAGCGCGCCTTCCAGTTTCATACCGCCGCGGCTGGCGTATTTCTGCTGGCGGCTGTGGACTTCAATATGCGCCGTCTCGGGCAGGATCGATCCGGCCTTGTCCGCGCGTTGCTGCTCCACTTCCACTTCGCCCGCAAGGATCATCGCCTGGGCTTTGTGGCTGGACTCGGCCAGCCCCCGCTCTACCAGAAGCACGTCCAACCTCTTGCGCTCAGTTTTGGCGTTCATGGAAAGTGTGGTCAGGCGCGGCGATGAACCAGGAATTCCGCGATGGTTCGCAACCGGCCGGCGCGTTCACCGTAGACATCCAGCTCGGCAATGCCTTTTTCGGCCAACTCTTTCGCGATCTGGTGCGAGCGTTCCAGTCCATACACTGCCGGATAGGTCGCCTTCTGTTGCGCGATATCCTTGCCCGCGGTCTTGCCCAGCGCCGCGGACGACTCCTCGACATCAAGAATGTCGTCTGTAACCTGAAATGCCCAGCCAATTGTCTCGCCAAACCGGCGTAAACGGACCACGTCGTCCGTGGGAGCGCCAGCGCAGATCGCTCCCGATGTTATCGAAGCGCGGATCAGCGCCGCCGTCTTCGATCGGTGAATGTACTCGAGCATTTCGGGACTGACGGGTTTGCCTTCCGCTTCCAGGTCTGCCACTTGCCCGCCAACCATCCCCCTCACCGTTCCAGCGGAGGTGGCAATCTCTGTGACCATCGCCACGCGGCGTTCCGCTGCAACCGGCGCCGCTGCGATCGATTCAAATGCGAGCGTCAGCAGCGCATCGCCCGCCAGAATCGCGGTGGCTTCTCCAAATTTCTTGTGGCTGGTGGGTTTTCCCCGGCGCAGATCGTCATTGTCCAGCGCGGGTAGATCGTCGTGAATCAGCGAATAGGTGTGGATGAATTCGATCGCGCATCCTGGATACAGCGCGGCGGACACTTCCGCCTCGAAGATGCGCGCTGCTTCCAGGCAAAGGATCGGCCGGACGCGCTTGCCCCCGGCAAACACCGAATACCGCATGGCCGTATGGATGGACGGGGGTTGCACCGATTCCGCGGGCAACAGTTTTTCCAGATGCGCGTCCACAGCTTGCCGGTCTTCTTCAAAAAAGGGAGGAAGCTTCATCGGATTGGAGGAAAGTCCAGGTTGAGGCATGGGCAATCGTTCACGATTCGCTCTCGCCTTCGGCTTCAAACGGCTCGGCGGCCATCTTGCCATCGGCCTTCTTCAGCAGAATTTCCACGCGGCCCTCGGCTTCTTCCAGCTGCTTCTGGCATTCCCGCGACAGCCCAACGCCCTCCTCAAACAGTTTCATCGCCTCATCGAGAGAAAGTTGCGGGCTTTCGAGGCGCCGCACCACTTCTTCCAGCCGGGCCAGGGAGCGTTCAAAATCCGGCTTTTTCTGCGGTTCAGGTTTTTTTGCAGCAGGTTGGTTCACGCCATCCGCCAGTCGTGCTGGAATTATTTCAAAATCCCCGCTCGCCCGCCTACTTCTGGCAATGCTCGCAGTAATACGTCGATCGCCCGCCCTGTTCCATTCGAACGATCGGCCTTCGGCAGCGGCGGCAAGGCAAATCCTCGCGCTGATAAGCCCGCAAAATCTTTTCCAATCCTTGGAACCACCACTTCGGGTCGCGAAAGTCGGGCGCGGGATCCTCACAACATTCTAGTGCACGCCGGAGAACGTACACAATCGCTTTATGAAGTTTTGCCGCTTTCTTCCTGTCCAGCGAGTCCGCCCGCCGGCGGGGGTCCAATTGCGCGTCCCAAAGCGCCTCGCTCGAATAGATATTCCCGACGCCGGCAATGCGCGTCTGGTCCAGAAGAAACTCTTTCAGCGGCCGCTTGGAACGCGCCAACCGATTGTGGAGTTCCCGAGCCGTGAAACCGCTCGCAAACGCGTCCATTCCAAGTTTCCTCAGGGGAGGACATTCCGCCTCCGATGCCCAGGCGTGCACGCGGCCGAAATGCCGGCGATCCGCGAATGCAAGCACGCCTTCCCCAAACTCCAGAGCGACATCCACGTGCACGCCGTCCTCGCCCGCGTTCGCCCGTTCCAGCAACTCCTTCGCGCTCCGGAACCAGATCAGTTGCCCATCAAAACGGAAATGCATCTCCACCAGCCCGCGATCCATCTGCAGAAACAGATATTTGCCGCGGCGAAATACGTCCCGGACGCGCCGGCCTTCGACAAGTTTCGCCGCATCGGCAGGGGGTTGCGGCTTCAACGCGATTGCATGAAACACATGGAGACAGCGGATCCGCTGCCCTTTTACCAGCGGGCGCAACGCTCGCGCGACCGCTTCCACTTCCGGAAGTTCTGGCATGAAGGTCGGGGACCAGTCTCAGTTCGCCGGCTTCAGCGTCAGCAGGTGCTTTTTCACCTTGGCCTCCGCCGCGTCGCTGAACGGTTCGTAAATCGGCTTGCCTTCGAACCAGTACGAAAACTGATCCGAATAATGCTCGCTGCCCGGTTGCCCGGATTGGCCGGCGGGAAGCAGCAGAATCGAGTTGTCCCAATCTCCCAGATTGGCCACAAACCGCTCGGACGGCCCATGATGCCGCGAAGCCGCGCGCGGACTGAACAGCGTCCCCGCTTGCGCCTGTCCCGATTTGCTAAGCAACTTTTTCAGAATTCCCACCCGGCCGATCGGGTGAAGCATATCCAGATAGTTGAACCGCTTCCACGCCCAATCGTCTGGGTCGCTGCTGTGCGTCTCTTCCTCCAGGCGTTTCACCGCGCGATCCGCGGCGGCGCTCAGCAGCTCGTCATAATTCTTAAATTCGGTTGGCAGCCAGCGGGCAGGCCGCTCGGTCAGCACTTTCTGCAAAAACGCCAGTTTCCGCCAGGAATAGAGCTCCGTGTCCTTGCCCAGGTGCGGCTCCAGAATCAGGTCCAGCGAACGGTACATCGCCGCATCCAGAAACGTAACCACGGACGAATTCACATCCGCAATCCCGTTCCAGTCCCTTGCCTGCTGAATTAGTTTCTGCGCGCGCGGATCTTTCGGAGGAGCAATTCTTGCCGCCGCTGCCAACTGCTCCCCGATAAACACGTGCGGGTAGCTGTATGTATCCGTCTGCACCTTCAGCATGTCTTCCGGCCGCAGATCATGTTTATCGTGCAGCAGGTCAAAAATTCTTGCCGTCCGGTACGGCTCTTCCCAACGGTCCGTCAGATAAGGTTTGTAGTCCGGTCCGGCTATCCGCGCATTTGCGGTGACAATCAAGCCGCTCTCGGGATTAAAAATTTGCGGTAATTGCTCAAAGGGAATGTAGCCGGTCCACTCATACTCGTCCGTGTCTCCCGGCACGGGAATTTCACCATGCCCCTTCTTGCGGATCGGCACCCGTGCCGCCATCACGTAGCCGATATTCCCGTCCACATCGGCATAAACAGCATTCTGCGCCGGGCCCCACACCTGCCGCATCACTTCTCGAAACTGTTTCCAATTTCGCGCCTTTCCCAGCCAGTTGTAGCTATTCGACAACCCGCCGGGTTCCAGCGCTGTCCATCGCATCGCGTACGCTTTGTCGCCCTCGTTCTGCAACACTGGTCCGTGCCGAGTCACAACAAGCCGCATGTGTTCGTCGGGCGCGCCCTTCACCTTAATCACCTCGTCATATATGTCCGCCTTTTTCCATTTCCCGTTGACGCGATACTCGTCGGGATTGGCGGGATTAAACGTCTCGATATACAGGTCCAGCACGTCCGCCCCGTTGTTCGTGAAACCCCAGGCAATGCGATCGTTGTGCCCGATAATCACCATTGGCCCGCCTGGAAACGTAATCCCTTTTACGTTCCATCCCGGCGCCGTCATGTGCACTTCGTACCAGATGGGCGGAATCATCAGCTCCAAATGCGTGTCGTTCGCCAGCAGCGGCTTTCCTGTCGCCGTATGCGCGCCGTTCACCACCCAGTTGTTGCTCCCGAGCGTCCCACGGATGTCATGCTCCCCGGCCTGCATCCATAGCTCCACCTGTCCCGCCAGCAGGGAAGTAAGGTCCGGATTCGAGATTGACTCCAGTAGCCCCGGATGGACCAGGTTTGCCTTCAGCACATCTTCGCTGTCCATCTCATCTTCATCGTCTTCGTCGTCCGCATCGGCGTTGGCATTCGCCCTTTCCTTCACATTCGGATCGCCAACCACAAAGTGATCCATAGACGATTCGTCGCTGAAGAGATCCTTCGCAAGTTCCGGGCCCGCCTTTGCTGCGACTATCGCTCGATGGATCTCTCTTTCTCGCGTATCCGCCAATGTCCGGTACATGTATCCCGCCAACACCAAAGAGTCCGTCGGCAGCCACGGCTGCGGCTTATATTTCAGCAGCGTGAATTCCATGGGCAGTGTCTCCCGATGCTGCTCGATAAAACGGTTGACGCCCCGCGCGTACGCTTCCAGTAGTTTTCTCGAGTCCGGATTCATGTCTTGCAGGTCGCGGTCCGCCGCCCGCCCAAAATTCAAATTTCGAAAATCCTTATCAATCTTCAGCGTTCGCGGCCCCAGGATCTCCGATAACTCCCCGCGCGAGGCCCGCCGCAGGAGGTCCATCTGCCAAAGACGATCCTGCGCCACCACATACCCCTGCGCTTCCACAGCATCTTCCACAGAGTTTGCACGGATGTGCGGCACGCCCCACTTGTCGCGCTCCACCGTCACCTCGCCCTGCAAGCCGGGCAAAGTCGCGGTGCCATTCAACTGCGGCAGCGGGCGGTACACCAGCCACCACATCACGATGGTGAAAACAATTACAAGAAGGGCGATTAAGACAAGCAGGGAACGCAGGACGGTGCGCAAAGCGAATTTCACCTCGAGGCAGAAGTGTTCAGTTTAGTGGACGCGGCCACCCCGCGCAACATGCCGGGTCGCATTAACAGCAGTGCTAAGATACCTTCAAATTTCCGTTTCTTCCGATTCGACAACCGGCATTCATGCCTTCGGGACCCCGCTCAAATCTGCTGTTACAATGCCGCTTGGAGGTTTTCGCCGCCGTATGTTCCTGGTCCGGATCATCGGAGTTCTGGTGTTGGTGGCCCTCAACGGTTTCTTTGCAGCCGTCGAATTCTCTCTCGTCGCCATCCGGCTTTCGCGCGTCCGCCAGCTTGTCGCCAAGGGCAGCTCTCAAGCCAAAATCGTCGAGCAGCTACTATCCGACCTCCATCGCGTTGTTTCCGGTGTCCAGGTGGGGATTACGCTGACCAGCCTGGCGATCGGCGCACTAGGCCAGGCCACGCTCGCGAATCTCTTCCAAAGCTTTTTGCCGGCGGATGGCAGCATGCGTATGCTCTTTTTCGCCCACGCTGCTGCGCTTGCGCTTTCCTTTGCGATCCTCAGCGCCATCCACGTGGTGTTTGGCGAACTGGTGCCCAAAACCATCAGCCTGGCGCGCGCGGAACGCATCGCCCTGATGGTCGCGCGCCCCTTCGCGTGGTTCCTTAACTCCTTTCGTTGGGCCATCGATCTTCTGGACGGAATTTCCAGCGCTATCGTCCGCGCGCTGGGCGTCGTAAGGCCCACGGGGCACGGTGTGGCCCATTCAACCGAAGAACTGCAGATCCAAATTCAGCAAGCTCGAGAGAGGGGACTTCTCGCTGTCGGCGAAGAGAAATTCATTCTCAGCGCCATCGAGCTGAGCCAGTTGCAGGTCCGGGAGATCATGGTTTCCCGTCCGGACATGCACACGCTTCCTGTTGAGGCTTCGCTCGAGGAGGTCATGAAAGTCTTTGCCACCACGCAACGTTCCCGCATCCCTGTATATCGAGGCACGGTGGATCACGTTCTCGGCTTCGT
>DATLVJ010000662.1:0-5349 GCA_035577585.1 Candidatus Limnocylindrales bacterium | reverse complement strand
TCATTCGCCATGCCTCAAGATGCGCGGCAGGGACAGCCCTAAGCTGCCCGCCTCCGTCGCGACTAGGCACCAGTTGACATTCCCCCGCGGAAACGCCACATTCTCTTCCGGCTCCGCTCGTCGCTTGTGTCGCCGGGCAGCGCCCCACCTCAAGGAGCTTCCATGAAGTCGAAAACATCGGCCAAGTCTGCAAAAATCCTGGTGATCGACATTGGCGGCACCAACGTCAAAATGCTGGCCTCCGGCCAGAAAGAGCCGCACCGATTCCCTTCCGGCCCCACAATGACACCCGCGGCGATGGTGAAGCAGGTCAAGGAAGCCACCAAGGATTGGGAGTACGACCGCATCTCCATCGGCTATCCCGGCCCGATCATCAACGAGCGGCCGCTGCGCGAACCCCACAACCTCGGCAAGGGCTGGATGGCGTTCAACTTCTCCAAAGCCTTCGGCGTACCGGTGAAAATCATCAACGACGCCTCCATGCAGGCCCTTGGCAGCTATGAAGGCGGGCACATGCTCTTCCTCGGGCTCGGCACGGGTCTTGGTTCCGCCATGATCGTCGACGGATTTCTGCAGCCGATGGAACTCGCGCACCTGCTCTACAAAAAAGGGAAAACCTACGAAGACTATCTCGGGATTCGCGGGCTCGAACGACTCGGCAAGAAAAAGTGGCGCCGCCACGTCGCGAAAGTTGTGGAGCGGCTGAAGGAGGCCCTCGCCGCGGACTATGTGGTCCTCGGCGGCGGCAACAGCAAAAAACTCGACACCATCCCCGCCGGCGCCCGCCTGGGCAAAAACGAAAACGCCTTCGTGGGCGGGTTCCGTCTCTGGAAAGAGTAGCCGGAGATTTGTAGGGCCCGCCTTCTGAGGCGGGCCGTGGCTCGAGAAGCCGTGCGATAGGTGTCGTATCCCACTCACTCGTCTGCGTAAAACTAAACGAAGCTTGTCATCCTGCTTGCCCTGAGCGAAGTCGAAGGGAAGGGCGCGCCGTTTGCGCTCTGAAGGATCTCAACGTAGCCGTTGTGCAAAACTACGCTACAATTTTTCTCCTATGCCCAGCATCCTTTGCCGCGGTCTGCTGATCGACATGGACGGCGTCCTGGTCGATTCCACCGCCGCCATCGCCCGCGTCTGGGCCTGCTGGGCCGCTCGTCATAACATGGACGCAGTCGCCGTGACAGCTCTCGCCCACGGCCGGACCAGCCGCGCCTCCATCAAAGATCTGCTTCCTCACGAAACCGCAGAAGTTCAAGACGAAGAAGACCGCTGGATGCTCCGCGCCGAGATCGAAGACGTCGCCGATGTCGTTGCGCTCCCCGGCGCCCGCGAACTTCTCGCCACCGTGCCCTCCGGCCGGCGCGTCATCGTCACCTCCGCCGCGCGCGACCTTGCCGAAATCCGCCTCCGCGCCGCGGGCGTTTGGGACCTCGTGAATCACCTGGTCAGCTCCAGCGACGTCCGGAATGGCAAACCGAATCCCGAGCCGTACCTGAAAGGCGCCGCTGCGCTGCGCATTCCGCCCGCCGATTGCGTGGTGATTGAGGACGCCGCGTCCGGCACGCGCGCCGGAAAATCCGCCGGCGCCCGCGTCCTCGCCATCCGCACCACCAGCACCGACGCGGAACTCCTCGCCGCGGGGGCCGACTGGATCGCCAATGATTGCGCTTCCCTGCGCTGCAGCGTTGAGGCGAGCGGCGATCCGCTGATCATCGAATTTCCCGCCGACGAAATTCCGCGGCTACCCAAAATGAGCTAGAATGCGTCGAAACACGGTAAGCCGTTTCCCCGATTCAAGGAGAAATTTAAGAATGAACCCAGCCACCCGCCTGACGCTGTTGTGCGCGGCCGCTTCTTTTTTCGCTCTCGCGCCCGCAAGTTCCTTCGCGCAGGAAAAAGAGTCCAAGCCCGCTGAAAAAACCGCCGAACCCCCAGCGGCCCCTCCCAAAGAAGAATCCTCCGTCACCGACCACTCCATCAAAATCGGCGGCCAATCCATTCCATACAAAGCCACCGTCGGCAGCCTGCTGCTGAAAAACGAAAAAGACGAACCCGAGGCTCTTCTCTTCTTCACCTCCTATATCCGTTCCGACGTCAAGGATGTGTCGCAGCGCCCCATTTCTTTCGTCTACAACGGCGGTCCCGGATCAGCCTCGATCTGGCTGCACATGGGCTCTTTCTCTCCCAAGCGCGTGGCCACCGTCAATGCCGGCGTCACTCCGCCCGCTCCTTATAAGCTTGAAGACAATCCAAACTGCCTGCTCGACAAAACCGACCTCGTTTTCATCGATCCTGTCGGAACCGGATTCAGCCACGCCGTCGGCAAAGCCCAGAACAAGGATTTCTGGGGCGTCGACCAGGACGGCCGCTCGCTGGCCAATTTCGTTCAGTCCTACATCAGCCGCAACAACCGCTGGAACTCTCCCAAATTTCTGATCGGCGAAAGCTACGGCACTTTCCGTAACGCCGTCCTCGCCAACGTCCTGATGAACCGCTACAACATCTACCTCAACGGAATGGTCATGATCTCTTCCGTCTGGGACCTCGGCACAATTTCGTTTCCCGCGGGCAGCGATCTTTCCTACATCCTCTACGTTCCGAGCTATGCCGCCACCGCCTGGTATCACAAGGTCCTCACCGACCGGCCCGACAATCTCAACGCCTTCCTCGACGATGCGCGCAAATTTGCCTTCGGCGAATACGCCGGCGCGCTGCTGAAAGGCAGCACGCTGAGCGACGCCGAAAAATCCGCGGTCGCTAAGAAGTTGTCGCGCTTCACCGGTTTAAGCGAAGATTACGTTCTGAAGTCCAATCTCCGCGTGAAACTCTTTCAATTTATGCAGGAACTGCAGCGCAGCCGCGGCCTGACCACTGGGCGCCTCGATGCGCGTTTCTCAGGACCCACCTACAATCTCATCAGCGATTCCGCGGACTATGATCCGCAGGAGGCGGCCATCAGCGGCGCGTTCGTTGCGGCCTTTAACCAGTACGTCCGCGAAGAGCTAAAATACAATCCCGATCGCGAATACCACGTTTACGCCAAGTTTGGCGAAAACCACTGGGACTGGAAACACTCCTCGGGCGAGCCGGCATTCTTCCCGGGAACTCCAAACGTCATGCTGGATCTCGCCAACGCCATGATCACCAACACCAAGATGCAGGTGGAAGTGGAGGATGGCGTCTACGACCTCGCCACCCCCTTTGCCGAAGCCGAATATGCCACCGAGCATCTCGGCCTCCCCGCCAACATCCAGAAAAACATTCACCACAAAACCTACGAGGCCGGCCACATGATGTACCTCCGTGACGAAGACCTCTCCAAACTAAAAGCCAACGTGGCCGCCTTCCTCGACTCCGCCTCCAAACCCCAATAACCCGTGTAGGGGCGGCTTCTTGCCCTGAGCGTAAGAGAAGGGTACGCCGCCTTCCTTCTTCTCCGCGCTGTCATCCCGACCGGAGCGGCCCGACTCTATCTTCCACGCCGCTTTTGGACGCGTCGGGCCGCGCAGTGGAGGGACCGGGGCAACCAACCCCGTCCTACTCCTGCTTCTCTGCGCCCTCGGCGCCCTCTGCGTAGGTTTTCCCGCCAACCCCGCCCCCTGTTTGCAATCCGCCAGTAACCAAATCGCACGACCTGTACCCCGCGGCCAACCCGCCCATCAACCCCTTCCCCTAAAATCAGAGGGTATTCATATTGCACCAAGGTGGGGGCTTGTCTCCTGCGCCTCACCCTGCTGCATCGCCATCATTTTTTCAGGGGAACCATGTCGACTAATTTGCCCGCCAACTCACTGATCCAGCGCACGTTCAACGTGCCGCAGCTAATCGGCGCCATGCTCAAGGCCCGCGAACACGTCAGCGACCTCATCTTTTCTCCCGGCCGCGCGCCCCAGGTCGAAGTCAGCGGCCAGCTCGTCGAACTAAAATTCAAGGGCCTCGAATGCCTGGTCCCCGGCGACACCGACCAGATCGCCAAGTTTCTTGTCGGCAAGAACCAGCATGCCGCACAGAAACTGGAGGAATCCGGCTCAACCGACCTATCCTATGGCCTCGAGAACACCGGCCGGTTCCGCGTGAACATCTTCCGCCAGCGGGGAACCTGCGCGATCGTCATGCGCGTGATTCCCGACCGCATTCCCAATTTCGACGACCTGAAATTGCCTCCGCAGCTCCAGGAAATCTGCGGCATTCGCAACGGTATCGTGCTGGTCACCGGCCCCACCGGCTCCGGCAAATCCTCCACTCTTGCCGCCATCATTGACAAAATGAACGAGGAAAAAGCCATTCACATCCTCACCATCGAGGACCCCATCGAATTCCTGCATCGCCACAAGAAAGCCACCATCCACCAACGCGAACTTCACAGCGACACGCCCACGTTTGCCCTGGCCCTCCGCGGCGCACTTCGTCAGGCGCCGAAAGTCATCCTCGTCGGAGAAATGCGCGATCGCGAAACCATCGAAATCGCGCTCGAAGCCTCTGAAACCGGCCACCTGGTTCTCTCCACGCTCCATACCATCGACGCCGCCAAAACCGTCGAGCGCATCATCGGGGCCTTTCCCATGGAAGATCAGCAAGGCATGCGCAATCGTCTCGCAAAGGCGTTCCGCTACATCATTTCTCAGCGCTTGCTTCCACGCGGCGATGGCAACGGCCGCCTGGCCGTCATAGAAATTCTCAAGTCCACCCTCCGCACGCGCGAGTACGTCGAAAAGGGCGAGGGTGAAGGCAAGACGCTGCTGGACGCCATGCGCGACGGCGACACCGAAGGCATGCAGCATTTCGACGGCGAAATCGAAAAACTTATCCGCTCCGGCGCCATCGATTTCGAAACCGGCTTCACTTACGCCACCAATCCCGGTAACCTGCGCCTCGAACTCGCCGACTTCCTCGATGGCCAGGACAAACCCAAGCGCTCCGTCAAGGAAGAATCCGAGCTCGAACTTACCCCATAATTAGGACCTCGATTGGGCGAAGTGGTGATTGGGTCTGGCACGCGTCACCTTCTGTGGACTTTGCTTTTCCCACCCGCGAACGTATGATGGCCCATCCTTTAGTCAAGGACTGACACCCCATTGCCCACAACTCCCGCGCCTGACACCATCGCAATTTCTTCCAGGCGCGTTCCCAGCTCTAAAGACAAAGGGAAACTCCTCCAGGTCCTCGGCGTTGGCTTCGGCATCGCGGTCGCGGTCGGGAACTCCATCTCCGTCGGCATCGTCCGCACTCCCGGCAGCATCGCCGCCATCCTCCCCAACGCCTGGCTCTTTATCGCGGTCTGGATCGGCGGGGCGTTTTACGCGCTCCTCAGTGCTTTCCAACTCGCTGAACTTGGCACGCTGATTCCCTCCA
>DATLVJ010000661.1:0-2276 GCA_035577585.1 Candidatus Limnocylindrales bacterium | reverse complement strand
CCTCACCGGTTACCAGGAAGTTTTCACCGATCCCAGTTATGCGGGGCAAATTGTTTGCCTGACGTATCCGCACATTGGAAATGTCGGCGCGAATCTTGATGATGAAGAGTCCACGCGTCCCTACATTGAATCACTGATCGTCCGCGAATTTTCGCAAGTGACTTCGAATTGGCGTTCTGCCGAATCGTCGCAGCTTTATCTGAATCGCCACAAGATTCCGGTGATATGGGATGTGGATACGCGCGCGCTGGTGCGGCATATCCGCAAGATGGGGGCGCTGCGCGGGATGGTGGCGACGGACGGCACGCCCGCCGATCAGCTTGTTTTTGAAGCGAAGCAATTGCCGCTGATGGCTGGGCAGGAGCTGGCCGGGCGAGTGAGCTGCGGGAAAGCGTACGACTGGCAAAAAGGATCGATTGATCTGGCCACTTCACCCTGGGCGGAACAGATGGGCGAATCGGGCGCCAGTCCAGACACGAAGAAATTCAAAGTGGTAGCCTACGATTACGGGATCAAGCTGAATATCCTTCGGCTGCTGGTGGATCATCATTGCGATGTGACTGTGGTTCCGGCGAATACTACGGCGGAGGATGTGCTTTCGCTGCGGCCGAATGGGGTGTTCCTTTCGAATGGACCCGGCGATCCGGAGCCGATTACCTATGCGGTTGAAAATATCCGCAAGCTGGCCGGGCGCGTTCCGGTGTTTGGCATTTGCCTGGGCCACCAGCTTTGCGGGCTGGCCCTGGGCGGAAAAACTTTCAAACTGAAATTCGGGCATCACGGATCGAATCATCCGGTGAAGAACCTGCTGACGAGCCAGGTGGAGATTACCGCGCAGAATCACGGGTTCTGTGTCGATCCCGAATCGCTGCCATCGAGCGATGTGGAAATCACGCACGTCAATCTGAACGACCACACCAATGAAGGCATGCGGCACAAGAATCTGCCGCTGTTCAGCGTCCAGTATCACCCGGAGGCTTCGCCCGGGCCGCACGATTCGCATTATCTCTTTACTCAGTTCACGGATCTGATGAAGGAATTCGCGCATCCGGGGAGTTCGAGAGGATGAGTTTGTTTACACATGGCCTTCGTCAGGGCACGGCTTCAGCCGTGCCATCGAACGATGAGAAGGAGTACGGCTTTAGCCGCTGAGGGGATGTCGATACCAAGCAGACACCACAGCGTCGCGGGCACGTATTTTGTGACCTCCCGCACTTGGCAAAGCCAAGTGCTGTTCGCGACGGATCCGTGCGCGGCTGTCTTCATTGATTCCCTATTGCACTACCAGCAAGAGGGGGCTTATGCCCTGCACGCATTTGTTTTAATGCCCGACCATTTCCATATCCTCCTCACTCCCGCTCTTGATAAGTCATTGGAGCGCGCCGTGCAATATATCAAGGGTGGTTCCGCGCGGAAACTGGCGGTCGAACGAAATATGCGATTTCCTGTGTGGCAGCGGGGGTTCAGCGATCATCGGATAAGGGATGCTGTCGATTATTTAGCTCACCTCCGGTACATTTGGCAAAATCCCGTTTCGAAAAGATTAGTGCAAGAGCCTCAACAATTCCGTTGGTCGTCGGCCTCTGGAGTATTCGCGTTGGATCAACCGCCTCAGGGGCTGAAGCCCCAAGAGCGAGAAGAAAGGCCGATCTTACGGCACGGCTAAAGCCGTGCCCTGACGATTCCTATGCCGAAGAGAAAAGACATCCAGAAGATTCTGATAATTGGTTCAGGGCCGATTGTCATTGGGCAGGCTTGCGAGTTTGACTATTCGGGCGCGCAGGCTTGCAAGGCGTTGCGGGCGGAGGGCTATGAAGTGGTGCTGGTAAATTCGAATCCGGCTACGATTATGACCGACCCGGAGTTGGCGAATCGCACTTACATCGAGCCGCTGACGAAGGAATATCTGGAAGAGATTCTGGTCAAGGAAAAGCCAGATGCGCTGTTGCCGACCGTTGGCGGGCAGACGGCGCTTAACCTGGCGGTGGAGCTTGCCGAGGGCGGCATTCTCGAGAAACATAAAGTGGAGATGATTGGGGCGTCGCTGCGCGCGATTAAGGTTGCGGAAGACCGGCTGTGGTTCAAGGATGCTTGCCGGAAGATCGGGCTTGAAGTTCCCGCGTCGGCGCTAGTGAATAACGCCCAAGATGCGCTGCGCCTTTGCGATCAGCTTGGCTTTCCGCTGGTGATTCGGCCATCGTTTACGTTGGGCGGCACCGGCGGAGCGATTGCTTACAACAAGGAAGAGTTCGCGGACGCTATTTCGCACGCGCTGG
>DATLVJ010000660.1:0-12176 GCA_035577585.1 Candidatus Limnocylindrales bacterium | reverse complement strand
GAATTCGAGAAAAAGAATCTCGCGCTCAACTTGTCTTTGCTGGCGTTGAATTCCTTATCCCAGTTGGTGGTGAACTGGTCATCGTTGTATTTTCCAGGCTTGCTGACCAAAAGCGGGCCGGTGGACCCGGCTATGCCCGTGATCGAGGGAATCAGGAATCCGTTGGGATCGTTGAAGAGGTTCGTCTTACCTTTGAAATTCAAAAGCGCGTGAACCACGGGATCGATCGCCGTGGTCGTGTTCCCAAAGAACGCCTGCGAAATGGCGGCGTCCGAGCGGTCCTCTGGAATCACAGGGAAGCCGGGATTATTGATTTGTGTTCCCGCTGAGAGAGCGCTCGATTGCCGCGTGCCCTGGTAGTTCACGAAAAAGAAGCCCAACTTCTCCTGCCCCACGGGGCCTCCGATGCTGGCTCCAAAAATATTCTGCTTCACCGGAGGACGCGTCTGCCCGGCGGCGTTGTGAAAATATTCGTTGGCATTCAAAACATCGTTGCGGAAGAACTCGTAAGCATCGCCATGATATCCCCGCGTCCCGCTCTTCAGGATGGCATTAACGTTGCCGCCGCCGTTGCGGCCCTGGCTGGCGTCATAGAGTGACGTCTGCACCTTGAATTCCTGAATCACGTCGGGATTCGGCAGCGGCACATAATAATTCTGAGCCACGTTGTAATCCGTCGCGCTAATGCCCTCGATCAGGTAGTTGTTGTTGTCTTCGCGCTGCCCGTTCACGAAAATCTTGGTCGTGCCGCGGCCTAATTGCGCCGATGCGTTCAGTTCGCTTTGCGCGCCGGAACTCAATGTCAGGAGCTGCTGGTAGTTCTGAGTAGCCAGCGGCAACTCTCGAATCGTCTCCGACCCAAGCGTCTCACCCGTGGTGGCATTGGTGGTCTCCACGGTTGCCACCTGCGCGGAAATCTCGATCTTTTCGGTCACCGTGCCGGGTTTCAGTGGGATGGTGATTCTTGAGGTCTCAGTGACGCGCACTTCAACATTAATGGCCTTCGCTTCCGCGAACCCCGACTTGTTCACCACTACATAGTATTTCGCGGGTGGAAGCAGGGTAGCCTCAAACGATCCGTCCGTTCCAGAGGTCAACCGCCGCGCCAGAAGGTCGGTCGAAGCATTAATGATCTGGACGTCGGCGCCGGCGATCTCTCCGCCGTTTACATCCACCACCGTTCCGTTAATCGCCCCGGTAGCGCCACCCTGTCCAAATACCCCCGTTCCCGCACCAAGCCCCAGAATCAAAGGAAATAAAATAAGTACGCGTATGATTTTCAACATTTCCCACCCCTTAGGAATGCTTTCGAATCACTTGCCCGAGTCAAAGATAGGAATTCTCTGCCATCCTGCCAGCAGACTCAGCGAAAACGGAATCGCCAGGAACAACCTCGTCTTGTGGAACGAAGGGCACATGCAGAGTCTCCCGTGGCAGCCAAGTTAGTTGGATAAGCGCCATGTTGTCAAGAACTTGGCAATCATAATTTCTTATGAATCCGATTCGGGAATCTTATCCCTCCCCCCACATCCCCGCCAGTCCACGACTCGACACCCCGATGTCGGCCCCTTCACCGCCTTTGCCTATTCTTTTTCGCAACGCAACGTGACAGACTGCGTTATCGTCTAAGCCTATAGACCCGCGCACTCGAGAGAGGTTTGCCATGGCCCACAGATTTTTTCTTCTTATTTGCGCGCTCGCCACTTTTTCCCTGGGACTCTCCTCCAACGCCCTGGCTGACAGCAGCCACGCCCGTATCGTTCGCCTGAGCCTGGTTCAGGGCGATGTGCGGTTTGCTCCCAGCTTTCGGGATGATCCCCTGGCCGACGCCAACGCCGGTTGGCAGGCAGCCCCGCTGAATCTGCCCATCCGTCAGGGCTACGTCGTCGCGACGGACAACGGCCGCGCCGAAATCGAATTCGAAAATGGCGCGATGATGTTTCTGGGAGCGAATACGGTCGTCGAGTTCTACGATCTCTCCCTGAACGACGGTAATCGGATTACGCGTCTGGTGCTGCGGCAAGGCAGTTCCACCGTGTACGTGAATCCAGCGAACGGCGACTATTTCAGCGTGACCGGCGGCGATTTCACCGTGGAAGCCGCGAGCCGCACCACGTTCCGGCTGGATAATTTCGACGACGGCAGCACGGTCAACATCGAGCGCGGCCGCGCGAATGTGCTGCGCGACAAGAAAACCACTCCTCTCGACAAGGGCCAATCCCTTTCTGTGCACGCCGGCGACTCCTCCGAGGGAGTGATCGGGCGCGCCGCCGAATTGGACGATTTCGACCGCTGGGTTTCCGGACGCGTGGACAGCGTTGCAACCGCCACGAATTATTCTTCGCAGTATGTGAATTCACCGAACTATTCCTCGGGATTCGCCGACCTTTACACCTACGGCTCGTGGTTCCCGATGGGCGGCTATGGCTACTGCTGGCGGCCCTTCGGAATGAGCTTCGGCTGGTCGCCCTTCAGCTATGGCGGCTGGTATCAGGATCCGTTCTTTGGCATGACCTTTATCGGTTCCGCGCCGTGGGGTTGGTTGCCGTATCACTATGGCGGATGGGTTTTCTCGCCGGCATACGGTTGGGTGTGGGCGCCCACCGGCTTTGGATTTGGCGGGCCTGTCTACTATCGGCCGGTGACTGCCGTGTGGGTTCGCAACGGCGGCACGCTCGGCATTGTTCCGCTGCACCCGGGCGACAAGCCCGGCAAGACGGCGCAAAATCTGAATCAGGGAATTTTCCCCGTGCAGAATTCGCAGGTTGCGCATTCAACTCTGGTTGCCGGCAAGGAAAAATGGTCGGTGCTGAAGACTGGCCCCGCCGAAGCGGTTTCCACGAATCTTGCGGCCAGCGCACCTCCGTCGCGAGTATCCCGCACGATCGTCGCAGGTGCCGCGGGGAGCCGAGTCGTGACACTGGGCCGCGATTCCTCAATTTCGTATGATCCCCGCGAGCATCGCTACGTGAACAACGGAAATGCCGCGCCGAGTGCCACTGCCCTGAAAAATGCGGGCGAAGCGGGCGCGCAAGTCCCACGCGCCAGTGGCACGCAGCCGGGGAACAATCCCGCCGTGGTTCAAGCAACAGCTTCGTCGCGAATTCCTGCCAGGCCGGGCACACCTGGTTCGCCTGCGGTTCCCTCAGCGCCCGGTGCAGCCTCTGCCCGTGTCGGAGTTCCTCCCCGGGCTCCCGCTGTTCCAGCGCCGGCCCACACCGGCGGCTCCTCCGCATCGGGGCGCAGTTTCCCGTCGGGCGGCTCTTCGTGGGGTGGGGGTGGTGGCAGCCGGAGCGGCGGAGGTTCCGCTGGTTCTTCGGGCCACCCGTCATCGTCGGCTGGTGGCGGAGGCGCGCACCCGCACTGACGTACAGCAGCTAACCGAAAATCATTCCGGCATAACCCACTACCGCGCCCCGGTCGCCGTTCACATCACCGGATGTTGCGTAACATACGAGTTCGCCTTTCGAAACACCCAGTTCCTTCATCGCCGTAAGCATCACCACCGCAGGCCCCAACCCGCACATGGATATTTTCTCCTTGCGGCAAACTTCGAATAATCCCCGGGCGTCTATCGCTTTCATGCGATCGATCGCTTTCGCATCCTTAATTCGTGTCGCGTCGTGCGGCTCGTAGTGATTCATATCCGAAGAAGTCACCACCAGACACTCTTCCTGGCTTTCCTTCAAGACTCGTGCCAGCCCCATTCCCAACTCCTGCAACTCGTCAAACCGCAATGTGCCGACAGCAACCGGAACAAACGAAAAGCCCGGAGCGAGGATTTGCAGGAAGGGAATTTCCACCTCGAGAGAGTGCTCGCGGCTGTGGGCCACGCTGTCTTCCCGCAAGGCCGGGCAAGCTGCCTGGATGCGGCGCGCAAGCGGTTCATCAACCGGCGCGTCGCCCAGCGGCGTTCGCCACGCGCCTTCGGAAAGAATGGCTAAATCTTCGCCCATTGGAGAATGCCGCACACCCAGCACCACCACTTGCTTGGGAATAAGCACCCGCGCATACACGGCTCCCGCTACCCCGCCGGAGTAGATGTATCCGGCATGCGGCACAAGACAAGCCCGAACGCTTGTTTTCTTGATTCCAGGATCTTCGGCGGAGAATTTTCGAATCAGGCGGGTCAATTCCCGGGGGTCCGCGGGATAAAACTGTCCGGCAACGGCAGGCAGGCGCAACATTGAACCCTCCGGGATCAGAGGGGCTTCGACGGTTTGCCTTTGAACTTCACAACCTTGAGAGATTGGGGATCGTACTCCAGTTTAACCTTGTCGCCGTACTGGTAGCCGCCCTTGTCGATGATCACCTGCATTTTCGCGGAGGCCGCTTCGCTGAGGGGAAAGGTCTGGATGGCCAGATCATTGCCCAGCGCCTTCACTGTGATCTGCACGCTGTTGGCATGCAACACGGTACCTTCAAACTTTGCTAACCCGGTGAACTTTGGCTTTGGCTTCACCGCGGCAACGATGATCGGAGCCACCTCGCTCGCGATGATTGGTCCTGTGACGATCGGATCTTGCGCCGCCGCGCGCGAAATTCCCAACGTGCCCAGAAGCAGGGCGCCGGCGCACGCGATTTGGAACGGGTGTTTCATTCGATGTCGTCGGTGGCAATCCGCAGCGACTTCAAAAATCGCACATCCTGCGGCGTCATACTCAGCCGCGCAACGGCCTTCTTGTCCCCATCCTGGTCCATCGATTCCTGGTCCACCTGGATGCGCAACGATTCCAGGAAACGCCGGTCCTGGGTGGTGATGCGCGGCCCTTCCTCGGCTTGCCCGTCGCGCTTGGCCAATCCGATCGTGGCGTCCAGTTTCAGCACGATGTCATACCCATGCGCGCGCACTCCTGCAATCGCCCCGGTAATCCTGTCGGATTCGGACACGGTGTCGTTAATCGCATGTCCAAGCTCGCGCAAAAGATTTTTGAGATGATCGTCGAGTTGCAAGGCTGGCTCCCCAGTACTTCAATCCTGATTCTAGGCCTACCTGTAAAGCGATACAAGTTGGCTTCTCTGCCTTGTCGTCAATCTGTTCATAGCCCCAAACCTGTCCTTTAGGCCGGGGTCCGGGCGCAGGTATCGGCGACTCTTGGGTTAAAATGCACGCATGCCCACGCCCTCGTCAATTGCGTCGGTCACCAGCGAACCGCGCGGATTCCGCCGACTTTGGCGAACCGTCAGACAGATCTTTCATGAAGTAACAGGCGCGATGTTCGCGCTCCTGGCGTTTGGGTGGCTGAATTCTGCGTTTCGCGGGTGGACCCGCGACGTTGCCCATTGGCTCGTCGCTCTGGCGATTGCGGTGGCGGGTATTTTCGTACTGTTCGCTGTCAGTTCCTTTCGCCGCGCTCGCCAGTTATAGTCTGAAGAGGCCATCCGGAAGGCTGGCCGCTTTTCTCTTCGCCCTCAAACAGGTTTTTGCATGTCCGATCAAAAGATCAAATCGAGCGCCACCTCCGACCGCAAAGCGAAATTCACCACGTTGTCCGGTCTTCCGGTCGAGCGTCTTTATTCCGAGGAATCGCTTCCCAACTGGGATCCCGATGCGGCTCTCGGGTATCCCGGCGAATTTCCCTACACGCGGGGAATTTACCCAACGATGTACCGCGGCCGCTTCTGGACCATGCGCCAATACGCCGGATTCGGCAGCGCCGCTGAATCCAACAAGCGCTATCGCTATTTGTTGAGCAAAGGGCAGGCCGGGCTTTCGGTTGCCTTCGACTTGCCCACCCAAATCGGCATGGACTCCGATCATCCCCTGGCGCTCGGAGAAGTCGGCAAGGTCGGCGTCGCCATTGATTCGCTGGAAGACATGGAATTGCTCTTCGAACAGATTCCGCTCGAAAAAGTTTCCACTTCCATGACCATCAATTCCACAGCGGCGATTTTGCTGTGCCTCTATGTCGCGGTCGCCAAAAAACAGGGCGCCGACCTCAAGAAGCTTTCCGGCACCACGCAAAACGACATCCTGAAGGAATACATTGCCCGCGGCACCTACATCTATCCCGTGCAGCACGCCATGCGGATCGTCACGGACATTTTCGGCTGGTGCCGCGAAGCGCTTCCCAAGTGGAACACCATTTCGATTTCCGGGTATCACATCCGCGAGGCAGGCTCGACCGCCGTTCAGGAAGTGGCTTTCACCCTCGCCGACGGGATTGCCTATGTCGAAGCGGCTCTTCGCGCCGGCCTGGCGATTGACGAATTCGCCCCGCAGCTTTCCTTTTTCTTCAACGCGCACAATGATCTGCTCGAGGAAGTCGCCAAGTTCCGCGCCGCGCGCCGCCTGTGGGCCAAAATTGTGCGTGACCGTTTTCACGCGCGGGATGAACGCTCGCTCCTCCTGCGATTCCACGCGCAAACCGCCGGCTCTTCTCTGACAGCGCAGCAACCGGAAAACAACATCGTGCGCGTGGCTATTCAGGCGCTGGCCGCGGTGCTCGGCGGCTGCCAGTCGCTGCACACCAATTCCATGGACGAAGCTCTCTCGTTGCCTACCGAGGAAGCCGCGCTGATTGCGCTCCGCACGCAGCAGATCATCGCCAACGAAACCGGTATCGCGAATGCTATCGATCCCGTCGCCGGCTCTTTCGCGATCGAAGCTCTCACCGATCAAATAGAAGCGCGCGCGCAGGAATACCTGGCGAAAATTGACGCCATGGGCGGAATGATCAAGGCGATCGAATCGGGCTTCGTGCAATCAGAGATTCAGCGCGCCGCATACGATTTCCAGCGCGCCGTTGAAACGAAAGCACAAATCGTGGTGGGCGTGAACGATTTCGTGGCCAGCGAAGAACGAGGCATCCCTACCCTGCGAATTGAATCCGAAATCGAGCGAAACCAGGTGCAGCGCCTGCAAGCCCTCCGCGCCAGGCGCGACTCCGTCAGAACCACGGCGTCCCTCGCAGAACTCGAACGCCGCGCACGCACCACGGAAAATCTTCTCCCCGCAATTCTCGCCGCCGTCGAAGCCTACGCTACGGTCGGCGAGATCTCCGACACCCTCCGCCGCGTCTACGGCGAATACCAGGAATCCGTCGTCATCTAATGTCCTACAGCTTTCTGTATTCAAATTGCGATCCCCTGTAGGGGCCGGGCTTGCTTGCCTTGAGTCTGTCCGAAGGGCCCGGCCCGCTCTTGCATCGCCTGCACAACGAGCAAGTCTCACCTCACGAGGCGGGCTGAGCAAGGTCCGCCCCTACAAGCGCGGTTTCGCACCGCACGCCTTGTAGTATTCTTTCCGCGAGCCATTTATGAAGCTAATTCTTGCGTCCTCATCACTGCGCCGCGCGGAAATTCTTGCCAACGCCGGATTGCCGTTCACTGTTCTCACTTCCCCGGTGGATGAGTCACCTTATCCGGGCGAAGCACCAGCTGCGCTCGTGCAAAGACTGGCCAATGCCAAGGCGGATATCGTCATCGCCCGCGCTCTGGGGCCGGCGATCGTCCTTGGCGCCGACACGGAGGTCGTCCTCGACGACAAGATTCTCGGCAAGCCGCGCTCGACGGAAGACGCACGGCGCATGCTCCAGCAACTTTCCGGGCGAACGCACTCCGTTCTGACCGGCGCGGCTCTAATCCGGCTCCCCGACGGCGAACGGCGCCAGTTCATCGAATCCACGCTGGTTCACTTCCGGCCGATCACGGAAGAGGAACTTTCTTCGTACCTCGCGACCGGAGAGCCGTACGATAAAGCCGGCGCCTACGGCATTCAGGGTCACGCCGGCCGATTCATTCCACGCGTCGAAGGCTGCTATTTCAACGTGGTCGGCCTGCCTCTATCGCGGGTCCTGACCGAATTGCACTCTCTGGGCTGGTCACCAAATACCCTGTAGGGCCCGCCTTCCCAGGCGCGCATTTGGCACCCCGAATGGTTTTACGGGGCGGGCCGCTCTTCTCTTCTTCTTTTCTCAGCGTTCTCTGCGCTCTTCCTCTGCGCCCTCTGGTTAAAATCTTTCTTTTCTCTTATTTCACAAAATAAAAACGCCCCAGCCAAAGCCAGGGCGTATCCACGTATCCGTGATTGGGATTCTTACTGCTTCGGGTGCTGCGTATTCGCATTGTGTTTCTTGTTGTAGATGTTCTTCGAAGCCGCGTTCTGTTCCTTGTTGATCTGGGTCTTCTCGCCCGGCGTCAGCTTGCCGCCGTTGGCCGCGCGGTCCGCCTTCACCTGCTGGTTGATGCCTTTCTGCTGATTCTCTAGTTTCGCCGTTTCGCCCGCGGTCAACTGGCCGCTCTTGATCCCTTGTGCGATGCGGTCCTGCTGGTTTTCCCGTCGTTGACCCACCTTGCTGTTCCCGTACTGCGCGGTGTTCGCGTTGTGCTTGTCGTTGTAGATCTGCTTCGATAGCTGGTTCTGCTGCCGGTTGATCTGCTGCTTTTCCGCCGCGGTCAGCTTGCCGCCGTTGGCGGCGCGGTCCGCGCGAGTCTCCCCATTGATCGCGGCTTCCTTCGTTTCCAGCTTAGAAGTTTCGCCCGCCGTCAACTGGCCGCTCTGCACGCCGTTTGCGATGCGGTCCTGCTGGTTTTCCTTGCGTTGCGCGATGGCCGGCTTCGTCGCGGGCGCCGAGGTGGTCGTGCCCTGCGTCGGAGTACTGGTGGTATTGGTGTCCTGGCTCATGGCTACTGTGCCCAACAGCAGCACCGCTGCGGGCAACACCGTCCACTTCGTGAACTGGAAGTTCATGTCTTTATTCTCCTTGTTTCGTGTTCAACTGGCTTACTGGGTACCGGGTAATACCCAAGTCTGGAGAAAAAGTTGCGGCGCGGAAACTGGACGGAAGTTCAGGGCCCGTGTATCTCCTAATTTCCGCGGATTGTTCTTTGGGCATAATTTTGGGCTGGCGCTACGGAGTCAATTCGCCAACTTGTTGAAAAAAACAAAAGGCTCCCGCGTTCACGGGAGCCTTCTGAAACTCATTCAGTTCGTTGTCGCCGGGAGACTTACTTCTTCTCTTCGGAGGGCTTATCGGCCGGTGGCGGCGCCTGCGGCGGCGGCGTGGTCGATGTGCCGCTCATGCCATCTTTAAAGCTTCGAATGCCCTCGCCCAGACCCTTCATCACTTCGGGAATGCGTCGCCCGCCAAAGAAAATCAACACAATGGCCAGTACGATCAACCAGTGGAAAATACTGAATTCACCCATGGACTGCCTCCGCGGCTTCTGACTTTGCGCTCATTCAAACTAGCGCAATCGGCTGCACCGAGCAAGCTTACGCCGCCATTCTACCCTCACAGGATAACACGCTCGTCCCCGGCGCGCCGCGTTTGCCGCTGCCGGTCCAGGTACTCCAGAAGCGGAATAGCGTATTTGCGCGTGATGCCGGTCAGTTCCTTGAATGCGGGCACGCTGATGCGGTCGCCCTTCGATTTTTTGTAGTGCGCCAGCAGTGCGGTCAGCGCGATCAGCGCATCGCGATGGAAAATCAGGTCCACCGAAACTCGGACCAGCACTTTTTCCCGCAGCAGGATCTGCAGCAACTTTTCGGCCCGCGGAGTTTCGATCCTCAACTGCGCCAGCACCTCCTTTACGGAGGGCACCGCAAGCCCCGCCTTGGCAAAGGCCTGCGTTATCTGCTCTTGCGCGCGCAACTCCTCCGGCGACAGCGTGATCTCCGACCCTGTCTTCTTGATGAACTCGCCTTGCTGATTGATTTTCTTTTGCTCCAGTAATAATTGCAGCGCCCCGGCGAATGTTTCGGGACGAATCCTGCGGCCCAGGCTGGCCTTCAATTCCTCGCGGGTGATTCCGGGGAGCAGTGGATTTTCCTTGTGAAAGCGCTCCACACGGGTCAGAAGTTTTTTGCTGATTTCCGTGAACCAAACTTCGGCAATCAGGATCAGCGGTTCGTTCGAAACGATCCGGATCAACTTCTTTTCTGCGAGAGCGTACGCGGCGGATTGGATCTCTTGTTCGATCCAGCCTGTGCGCACAATGATCTCTTTCGCCGTAATTCCCAGGATATTTCTTTCCGCCATCGCTTGGAGAATCTCTTCTCGCGATCCTTTTTCCAGCATTTCCAGAAATTGCGCGCGACCCGTGTCTTTCGCAGAAAAGCGCCTTGCGTGCGGGTCCAGCACCGCGCCGCCGCCGATCGTCACCACCGGCGAAAACTGCCGCACAATGAACCGGTCTCCGCGCACCAGCACCGCCTCGTCCTGCAGGCGGATCTGCGCTAGTGCGCTCCCTCCCGGTGCCAGTTCCCGCGCCCCCAGCAAGTACACTTCTCCGATCGTTTCCAGAGTCCCCGCGTGAAAATGCACTTGCGCCCGATGTTTCAGCACCGGCGCGCCGGGCAGAAGTTCCAGCCGGACATCCGCACGGCGTGTGGTTCGCAGGCGGCCTCCCGAAGTGAGCACCATGCCCCGTTGAATCGCCGTGTGCTCGATGCCGGCGAGATTCACCGCCGTTCGTTGGCCCGCTTCCGCTTGCTCCACGCTTTTGCCGCCGGTCTGCAGCCCGCGCACGCGTAGCAATTTCCCCGAGGGCAAGAGTTCCACCTCGTCGCCCACGGCCACCTGCCCGGAAAAAAGCGTGCCGGTCACAACGCTGCCAAACCCCTTCACCGCGAACGACCGGTCAATCGGCAGGCGAAAGTAGCGCCCTGTATCTTTCGCGCTGATTTCTCGCGCGGTTTCCCGCAGCGCTGCCTTTAATTCCGCAAGTCCTGATTGAGTTTTGGCGCTGACGTCAATGATTGGGGCGCTCGCGAGGAAAGTTCCCTTCACGAACTCTTCGATCTCCATGCGCGCCAGTTCGCGGGTATCGCTGTCCGCCAGATCGCTTTTTGTCAGTGCGATCACGCCGCGTTGCACTCCCAGCAGTCTGCAAATATCGAAATGTTCCCGCGTCTGCGGTTTGATCAGCTCGTCCGTCGCAACCACCAGCAGCACCAGGTCAATCCCGGAAGCGCCTGCCAGCATGTTTTTCACGAACCGCTCATGCCCCGGCACATCCACGAATCCGTACCGGATGCCTTCGTCTTCCAGAAACGCGAACCCTAGATCAATGGTGATCCCGCGGCGTTTTTCCTCTTCCAGCCGATCCGGATGCGTTCCCGTCAGCGCCTCGATCAGACTGGATTTCCCATGATCGATGTGCCCGGCGGTTCCGACGATGATGCTCTTGAAGTTGGTGGTCATTTGGACGCGAAGAAGTAAAGTCGATGTTACGGGACTTGCGAAGAAGCGGTCAAATAAGGCATGCCCAAACGGACGGCCGGGATGGTCTGCATCCCCTCCATAAGGATTGGCGAACCGCGTTTCGCCTGCTGCCGTTTCTGAATTGCCGCATCTAACGGAAAGAGGTGAACTCCAGTGCCAACAAATGCGGATTTTCTTCAGGCCCTGAACCTCCGTAATCCGATTATCCAGGCGCCGCTGGCCGGTGGAGGCGACACGCCCGAACTCGTCGCGGCCGTTTCGAACGCCGGTGGCCTCGGTTTCATTGGCGCGGCTTATCTCTCCCCCGAAGAAATCCTGCAAGCGGCCGGCAACGTGAAATCACGGACCAGCCGTCCTTTCGGCATCAATCTCTTCGCCCCATCGGCTCCTGCTTCATCCAAAATCTCTACGGATGCTGCGATCCGCCGCGTTGCCCCCTATTTCATGGAACTTGGTCTGCCTGTTCCATCTTCGCTCGCAGGCCCAGCCTTTTCGTTCGCGGATCAACTCACCGCTGCGTTGGAGACTGGCGTAACCGCGTTCAGTTTCACGTTCGGGCTTCTTCCCAAGGACGCCATGCAATTTCTTAAGCGCAAAAGTATCTTCATCATCGGTACGGCCACCACGGTCGACGAGGCGATCGAATTGGAGAAAGCAGGTGTAGACGCCGTGGTGGCTCAGGGCAGCGAAGCCGGCGGGCATCGCGGCACATTTCGTGGCGACTTCGGCGCGTCCATGATCGGCACAATCGCGCTTGTGCCCCAGGTTGTGGATGCGGTTCGCGTTCCGGTGATCGCTTCAGGCGGAATTATGGATGGCCGCGGGATCGCCGCCGCTTTGGCTTTAGGAGCGAGCGCGGTCCAAATCGGCACCGCATTTCTTACCTGCACGGAATCCGGCGTCCCTGAGGCGTACCGCGAGGCCATTTTAAACGCGATGGAAGATCAGACGCGCATCACGCGAACCTTTTCGGGCCGCCCGGCGCGTGGAATCGTGAACCGTTTCATG
>DATLVJ010000659.1:0-3293 GCA_035577585.1 Candidatus Limnocylindrales bacterium | reverse complement strand
CGAAAGTGAAATCCCGGTTCGACACAAGGGCCGGAACCACTAGGCACTTGTGAGACTGGAAGAAGCGATGCTCTGGACAATTCTCGTGGTGTTGTGCATTCTTTGGTTGTTGGGAGTGGTCACTTCCTATACGGCGGGAGGACTCATCCATATTTTGTTGCTCGTGGCTTTGGTGATCCTGGTAATTAATCTTGTTTCGGGCCGAAGAGGTACAGTCTGATCGGGAAGCGGAGACTATGAAACCTGCAATGATGCTTGGCATTCTGTTGATAGTACTTGGCGCCTTGGCACTGGCCTATCAAGGGTTCAATTACACCAAACAGGAAAAAGTGCTTGATGTCGGGCCTATCCACGCGACTGCCGAGGAACAGAAACACGTTTCCATACCTCCGATCCTCGGCGCCTTGGCGTTGGTCGGAGGAATCGTCCTGGTGGTTGCCGGAACCCGAAAGAATTCTTAATTCAAGATTCGATAAATGCCCCGCCTGAGAGTCGGGCAACGTATCTCCCTCTCCCGATTCAACCCGCGCCGCATGACGCTATTGCTCGGGTCTTATACAAGTAACTCGTTCGACAAGAAGTTTCGACCGTGGAGGTCAAGATGAAGAGGTCTTTAATTGGAGCTGCGTGCATTACCCTTTTGGGAGTTTCCGTATTTGCATCCGAATTGAACAAGGAACAAAAGCGCCTCGAAGAGAGCGGCGTGGTCATGCAGGAAGTGCTGAATGTTCCAGACAACATCCCTCATGAGCTATTGGAGAAAGCAGAGTGCGTCGTCGTGTTTCCGAACCTGATGAAGGCGGCGTTCATCGTCGGCGCCGAATACGGCCGTGGGGCCATGGTTTGCCGGACCGGCAGCAAATTCCGCGGACCTTGGGGAGCCCCTGCAATGTACGCATTGGAAGGCGGCAGCGTTGGTTTCCAGATTGGCGGAGAAGCTACCGATTTAATCCTCCTGGTCATGAATGATCGAGGCATGGAATCGATTCTGAGCAGCAAGGTGAAACTGGGCGCAGATGCGTCGGTTGCCGCGGGCCCCAAGGGCCGCGATGCTTCCGCCGATACCGACGCCTGGATGCGCGCGGAGATTCTCAGCTACTCGCGATCACGCGGTCTCTTCGCTGGAGTATCCGTCGCCGGCACCTCCCTTCGTCCGGACGATGAGGCGAGTGAACAGGTCTATGGACACCCCATCAAGGCAAAGGAAATCGTAAGAGGCGAACACGTTGGCGTACCTGCGACAGGCCGTCATCTTGTGTCGGTTCTCGAAAAGAGTGCGCCGCGCAACGAATCGGAGCATTCAGCGTCGAACTAAGATTAGTCAGATAACTCAGGCCTGCCGGAGGAGTTCCCAACCCGGCAGGCTTTTTGTTTAGGGGTAAGGACTTTGGTTTGTGCCGGCAAGCGGTAAGCAACGAGCGATCGATGTTGGCTTCTCGAACGGTTTTCCGGAACCAAAATTAATCTGGCTGGGTCCTACACCGTCGCGTATCTCTTTTTCGGAGCTTGAAGTCACCGCCGGAATAAAATTGGTACGTACCAGCGGGCGTAGGTTGTTACCCCGAGCAGCAGGACGGCCCACCAGGCAATCAGCACAATCCGCATCCACAGCTTGTAGCGGGTGAGCCGGAAATTTTCCGGCATCAGCGTGGTGCCGGCTGCGAGCAAAATGTACAAAGCTGCGCACTCAACGACGGCTCCCAGGGCGGCGTGCGCGGTGGCCAGGCCAAAGTAAAACCTCCCAAGCTTGGGCGGAATTCGCGGCCACACCTGGCGATGAAACGATGGCAGCATCACCAGCGCGATTAGAATGGCGTTCAGCAGCACGACGACCGACTGGCACCACGCATGAGCCCGGAATTTTCTACGCCACGCGAGGAATGCTCCGGTGAGCAACGCCAGACCCATCGCCATCTCCAGAAGCAGAACGAGATCGACGTAGAACGGGGCGGGCGTCCCCAAGAACCCATCGCGCAAGGTTTTATCCCGGTCCGTTCACGCCGCTCAGGAAGCCGCCGAGGTGGCCGGTAAGCGCGATGACGGCGACGGCGGCAAGTTCGATCCACAAGCGGAAATTTGGCGGAGGTAGCGATTTTGTGCGCGCGTGAAAATGGGCGTACCAGATCACCCAGATCAGCAGGCTCGAGGTGCAGGCGAGAATCACGTGTTCGAGCAGGAGTCCTTTCATTTTCTGGCCATCGAGCGCGAACCGCCAGGCCACGAAGCCAGTTGCGAGTGTCGGGACAGTGGAGATGGCGGCCGCCAGAATATTAAAGTAGGCGGCTTCCACCAGTGCGCGGCGTTTTGTCCATTGGCCGAGAAAATCAAACGCCGCGCCGGTGATCAGCAGTGCGATCGGAAAGTGGATCAGCACCACATGCTGGGCGTGCTTGGCCAGCAGCGTGTAATGCAGGTCGAAAGGGTTCAGGCTCATTGGCAGGTTACTTGACCACGACGGTCGCGGTCATTTTCGGATGGATGGAGCAGAAGTACGGGTAACTGCCAGCCTTGGTGAAAGTGAAGGAGAATTTTTCATCGGTGTCGAGAACCTTGGATTTGAAGATGCTGTCCGTGCTGACGACGGTGTGCGGAATATCGTCGTGATTGACCCAGGTGACCGTGGTTCCGGGAGCTACAGTAAGCGTGGCCGGGCCAAAACTGAAATTGTCGATCTTCACTTCGGCGGTTGCCGTCTGTTGAGGATTTGCGGAAAGCCGCGGGGCGCTGGCCAGCGCCATGGTTACCATCAATACCGCCGCTGTAAAACCCAATATCCACTGCGTTTTGCTGCTCATTCTTTTTTTCCTTTTCTGCCTTATCGATTTTTTGTTCGCAGGCGCCTTTTTGCGTTGTTCGCTGCCTGCACTAGGTAGACATCTTTGGAAGGGAAGTTATTCCATGCGGGAGCATCTTCTTTGGAACGAGGAACAGTGATCGCAGACTGATCGCGCGAACCCACCTGTTTTCAGAACCTTGGCGCGTCTTGCGGTGCGTGCCGATGTACACGCCGTGTCACGCCAGCCACGAAAGCCCACCCCGCCATTCTCGGTAAGTCCCCTATTTTCAATCCATTAAGACTGGTGCCCCACCTGCCATTACCCCTGGCAGAGAGTTGCTCAGCCCAGCGCACCTCGGGAGAACACACATGGAAACGATGCTTGGATTCGCTGGAGTCGTCGTGATCACGATGCTGGCGCTGTTTGCCGCGCTGGCCCTGCAGACCGCGCTGCTTCACCTCACGCTCCGGCTGATGCAGCCGGCTACCGCAGATCGCCGCCAGGTGCGCATGACCG
>DATLVJ010000658.1:0-3576 GCA_035577585.1 Candidatus Limnocylindrales bacterium | reverse complement strand
CGTCTCCCGACGCATCAACTTTTTTCCGGATACTCCCTTCCAAACATCGAAAACGGTACCGCCCTTGTCTTTGGAGCCGCACCCGCGCCTGCCGCAGCCGCACTCGCCTCCGAGTTCCGCTGCTGCTCCGCAATCCGCCGTTCGATCATATCCGCAACCTGCTGCGCCGAAGGACGGTCCGCGTGGCGTTCCATTGCATCCGCAATCCTGCTCAGATAAATCATCAACTCATCCGTCAGCAGCGACCTCTGCAGCGCCACGCGATTCCTTCGCCGCCAGCCGATCAGCAATCCAGCAACAAACAGCAATCCTCCGCCCGCCACCAGCATCTCCCAACTGGTAAGCGGCAATTGTGGGTCCCAGGTAGCCACGATCATCCATACTTGCAATGTTTCCTCCCGGGCTGGATCATTCCCATCTCCTACTCTAGTCCTCTTCTCTAACGCGACTCAACTACTGATCTTGAGGGTTTACCCTGAGGCTCGAAGGGTGCCCCCACCCTATCGCGCTTTTTGCGATAGGGTGGGCTCTCATGATCAAACAGCACAAATGTTCTTCTCTTCTGAATTTCTCTAAAACCGGATAAACGGCCCAAACGCCATCCGCAAATTGTGATGTGTCCCATGGTTGAAATACATTTCGTCGCCCGCCTCCAGACGCAAGCCGACGGGCCCCAGATGCCCCTCCAACCCGCCGCCCGGGTAAAACACTCCATTCACATCGCTGGCGCGCAGATTCGCAATCTGGCTGGACACGCAACTGAAAGAAGTCGGGCATGAGTCCACGAAAAATTTATCGAACCCGCCTTTCACCAGCACAAACGGCCGAACCCGCCCGTGTCCCAACTCAATCTTCGGCCCGAACAATCCATGCAAGATATGAATGTTCGCGTTCTGAATCACCACGGTTCCGCCAGCCCCGCTGGTCTGTTCCCCGAATCCCTGGTCAAAGTCATACGCCATTTCCCCTTCCAGCTTTACGTGCGGAAACACCTTCAATCCCGCGCGCGCTCCAATCCCGAGATAATTGTTGTCCGTCTGCGACATCCGGAAATAATCCGCGAACACTCCCGCTTCAACATGATCCCCCTGCGCCCGCACCCCCGGTACAAACAACACACCAAGGCACAGCATCAGCAACATGCGTTTCATGCGTATCTCCTCGGTGCAAATTTTCAGCAATCGAAAGCAGCGGCTGGACGAACCACTTCATCCTCAACTGGGCGAGGTTCTGCTCTCCCTAAAATGGATGCTCGCTCCGCTCTTGGGGTTGCCGCACTCTTCTCTGCGAACTCAGCGGTCTCAGCGCCCTCTGCGTCAAATCTTTCTTTTCGGTTTTCAATTTTCTAATTTCCATTTTCTCTTCCCTCCCGATTTGCCCCGCCTCATTCCGCTTTAGTACACTGATCATTCCGCGCTCCCAAAAGGACACACTCATGCTGGTAGTCATGCAATCCCACGCCACGGACGAACAAGTTCGCTCCGTCTGCGACAAAATCGAATCTCTCGGCCTGAAAGCTCATCCCATCCCCGGCGCCGGACGCACCGCCATCGGCATCACCGGCAACAACGGCGCCATCGATCTCGGCATCCTCGAATCCCTTCCCGGCGTAGTCGAGTGCATTCCCGTCACCAAGCCCTACAAACTCGTCTCTCTCGACGTAAAATCCGACCCCACTATCGTTCGCATTCCCACTCCATCGGGTGACGTTCTTGTCGGCGGCGAACATCTCGCCATGACCGCCGGCCCCTGCGCCGTCGAAACTGAAGAGCAGTGCCTGGCCATCGCCGAACAACTCAAGCCCTCCGGCGTCCGCCTCTTCCGTGGCGGCGCCTACAAGCCCCGCACCTCGCCCTACAGCTTCCAGGGACTCGGCCTTCCCGGCCTGAAAATTCTCGCCCAGGTCCGCAAACACTACGGCTTCGGCATCGTCACCGAAGCCATCGACAACGAGTCTCTCGATTTAGTGGAAGAGTGGGCCGACGTGATCCAGATCGGCGCCCGCAACATGCAGAATTTCTCGCTGCTCAAGCGCGCCGGCCGCGCCAAAAAACCCGTGCTCCTCAAGCGCGGCATGGCCGCCACACTCGACGAATTCTTGATGGCCGCCGAATACGTGATGAGCGAAGGCAACTACAACGTGATGCTCTGCGAACGCGGCGTCCGCACCTTCTCTGATTTTTCCCGCAACACGCTCGACCTCGCCGTGGTGCCCGCCGTAAAAAAGCGCAGCCACCTGCCCATCCTCGTCGATCCCAGCCACGGCACCGGCAAGCGCCACAAAGTTCTTCCTCTCTCTCGCGCCGCCGTAGCCGTCGGCTGTGACGGTCTCCTCGTCGAAGTCCACCACCAGCCCGAAAAAGCCCTCTCCGACGGCATGCAATCCATCCTCCCCGCCGAATTCGCCGAACTCCAATCCGAAATCCGCCAAATCGCCCAAGTTCTCCACCGCCACGTCAACTAATCTCCCTCCCAGGATCGCCAACCCGACGCGACTGATCGATTTTCTCTTCCGTTCGCACCGCGCGAACGTTGGTGTTTTCCTTTAAACGCCGCTCGAGGCGGGAAATCCCATCCGCTGGATCATCTCGGCATATCTGGGGTCTTTGCGCAGAGCCTCCCAGCGCGGATCGAATCGCAGCCACACCAGCCAGTTAGCGCGGTCGTCGAAGGCCTTTTCGAGCCAACGAAAGGCCTCATCTTTGTTCCCTAGTCCCACGTGGACCAACGCGATTCCATAAGGGGTCACGTACCTGATTTTCGCCATCTCATCCAGTTTCCTAAGGGTGGAGCGCGCGTCGACATCCCTTCTCGCAAGGCCCTGCAGATTTCCGATCCCGGCGATAGTGACAACCCAGTCAGGCAAAGCCGAATCCGTGGCCTTGTACTCAGCCATCGATTCGTCGAACATTCCCTTCTGCTGATAGGATCGGCCCAGCCAAAGATGCGCCAGTGGAAACTTAGGATTCATCTGCAGTGTTTTCTTCAATTGCTCGATCGCGGCATCGTAATTTCCCACGTAGAACATCTGAAAACCAATATCGGTGTTAATGGGCACGGAAAGAGGATCGAGTTGCAAGGCGCGCTCGATCTCCTGCTTTGCTTCCTTTGGGCGCTGCATCGCCGTCAGAAAGTAGCAGTAATAATCGTGAGCGGTGGCGTAATTCGGATTGAGCGCAATTGCCTTCTTGAATTCGGCTTCCGCAGCCGGCCAATTCCAATCAAAATAGAAATTTACATAGGCCAGAGAAGCATGGGGTTCGGCCAATCCGGCATCAAGCGAAAGCGCCTTTTCAGCGGCGGTCCTTGCAAGCGGAAATGATTCGCGCGGAGGTAGATAACTCAAGTATCCGAGTGTCGTGTAGGAATCCGCCAATCCAGAATACGCTTCAGCATAAGTGGGCTCCAATGCAATCGCCTGCTTAAAGAATTGGATCCCCTCCAGCAAGGCAGCTTCACTTCGCCGGTTCCAGGCGAATCGACCTTTCAAGTACGCTTCGTATGCCGCAGGATTGATCTTGCGATCGACCGGGGGACGCTCCCACAACAGTCTCATCTGCACCTTACGCGCAATCG
>DATLVJ010000657.1:0-3693 GCA_035577585.1 Candidatus Limnocylindrales bacterium | reverse complement strand
CCGGTTTGTGATCAAAGACCACAATTATGTGGAGCAATTGCGGCGGGCGGTGGGCGAAGTTTCGGAGAGCCTGAAGTGGAAGAAGGAAGCCGGCTACTTGAGGCGGGAATTGCGGCGGCTGACGGGGTTGGACAACATCATCGGCCAGGCGCCGAAGATGAAAGCCATTTTCGACATGATCCAGACGGTGGCGCCACAGAACAGCCGGGTGCTGATTACGGGAGAGAGCGGCACGGGTAAAGAGCTTGTGGCGCGTGCGATCCATGAAAACAGCGCGCGGTCGCAGACGCCGTTCATCACGATCAATTGCGGGGCGTTTCCGGAGACGCTGCTGGAGTCGGAGCTGTTCGGATATATGAAGGGTGCGTTCACGGGCGCCAATGAGAACCGGCGGGGATTGTTTCAGGCGGCGCATGGCGGGACCCTATTCATGGATGAAATCGGCAACATGAACCTGGCGATGCAGGTGAAGCTGTACCGGGTGCTGCAGGAAGGGAAAGTGCGACCACTGGGGAGCAACGAAGAGATTGATGTGGACGTGCGGGTGATCGCGGCGACGAACAAGGATTTGGAGAAGGCGATAGCGGGGGGCGAGTTCCGGGAAGATTTGTTTTACCGGCTGAGTGTCATACCGATTCATGTGCCGTCGCTGCGCGAGCGGCGGGAGGATATTCCCTTGCTGGCGCGGCATTTTCTGGAGCAGTTCCGGAAGTCCATGGAAAAACCGATCCAGGGGATTACGCCCGAGGCGATGGGGCGGCTGGAAGCGTATGACTGGCCGGGGAACGTTCGTGAACTGGAGAACACCATCGAGCGGGCCGTGGCGCTGGAGAGCGGGACTGAAATCAGCGCGAAGGTATTGCCGGACCGAGTAAGCGAGACCAGCCCGGCGGTATCCGCATCGCTTGGGAAGGTTGACGCGGCGGTGATTCCGGAGGAGGGAATCAATTTCGAAGAGGTGGTGGCGGAGACGGAGAGGCGTTACCTGATGGCTGCGCTGGACAGGGCAGGGGGAGTGCGCACGCAAGCCGCGGATGTCTTGAAGATCAGTTACCGGTCGTTCCGGCATTTTGCAAAGAAGCATGGGTTGTAGTTCCCAGGGAGTTGCACGCGGGAATTATCTGTTTTTTTGAGGAAGCACGAAGCGCTTGGGATTGCGCGCGCGGAGCCGCCCTGGCAACAATCAAATCCATTATGAACACGACGATGACAAGAGTGGCGTGGGCGGGATGCCAGTGACCGGGGCGAACATGCGCCGCTGGGGAATGAGTGCGGCGGGCGTGGCGGCCTTGTATTGGGTGGGGAGCCGGCAGACTTTTTTTGCGGATACGATTTCGTCACCATTTCTTGCGGTGGCGCTGCTGAGTATATTCCTGATATTGCTGCGGACGAAAGTGGACTGGCGAGAGCTGGCGTTGGTAGGAATCTTTGCCGTGGGCTTGTATGAACTGGACATCCGGATGCTGGGGTACGGGGTGCGCTGGCCGGTGGTGGTTTCGTTCGTGGGGATGGCGAGCCTGGTAGTTCTGTTGCTGCGGGCAATCTGGACAGAGGGTAAAGAACGAGGGACGGCGATTCTGGTTTTGGTGCCGGCGTTTCTGTTTGTGGCGTCGGAATGGTGCGCAAGCTATTTTCTGGAATGGGGAGAGCGCGCGAGGCCGACAGTGCTGGATTTGTATTTGTACTCGTTCGACGCGAGCATGCACATACAACCGGCATTTGTGATGGGGCAATGGTTCGCGCGATTTCGAAGTTTTGCGGAAGCTAGTGAGATTGTATATATCGCATTGCCAGTGGCGATCGGACTGACGTTTGCGGGTTGCGTGAAGCGTGACCGGGAAAACGCGGTGCCGGCGGTGGTCGCGTTCCTGATAACCGGGCCGATCGGGGCGTGTTTTTATACTCTGTTTCCGGCGCTGGGCCCCGCACACATTTTCCTGAACAAGTTTCCGTGGGGAGCACTGACAGTACACCAGGCCCAGAATCTATTTCTGGAGCCGCTGACGCTGGCAGGACCCCGGAATGCGATACCGTCGCTTCACGCGGCTTGGATCTTCCTGGTGTTCTGGTACGCGCGGAAGTTGTCTCTGACGGAGAGGATTGTTGCGGGAGGATTTGTGTTTTTCACGCTTTGCGCGACGCTGGGAACGGGAGAGCATTACCTGGTGGACCTGATTGTTGCCGTGCCGTTCACAGTGCTGATCCTGGGAGTTGCGCAGATTCTCTGTGGGCGTGGGCAGCGGGGTGCATGGGGCGCGGCGCTGTATGGATTGGTGACAACGCTGGTGTGGTTTGGCCTGTTGCGGTATGGGGCTAGAGTCTTCTGGGCGTCGCCATTGGTGCCGTGGGCTGCCAGCCTCTTGACTGCGGCATCGGGGTGGTATTGGGCGGACGGGTTGGGCCGGCACGGCGAAGCAGAGGAAATTGGGGGACGGGAGGCGTCCCTGGCTTGAGGTTCAGAATGGAGCGCCAGTTCCAATGTGGAACGACATTTTTTGTCGTTGGAGGGTGCCGGAAAGTGTTAGAAGTTGAGGGGCGAAGAGGGTGATTTGAATAGAACTAGCAGTAAATCAGTACTAATACCGTCCAGTAAGTCATTGTTTTACAAGGAGTTGCAAATAGGAAAACCGGGTGCGGAGTGGGAGCAAGGATGGCACCTGCCGTGCACCTATTTCTGGCGTGCCCTGGCACTATAAACATTCTAAGGAGATCTCATGAAGAAGCAGAAGGGTTTCTCTCTTATCGAATTGCTGATCGTCGTGGCGATCATTTTGATCATCGCGGCTATCGCAATTCCGAACTTGCTGAAGTCCAAGATGGCGGCCAACGAATCTTCGGCGGTCGGCTCACTGCGGACGATCAACACCGGTGAAGTTACCTTCGCCTCGTCCTGCCCGGCGATCGGATTTTCGGCGACGCTGCTTGATTTGAATAACGGCAGCCCTTGCGCCAGCGGGAACGGGATCATCGACAACGTGTTGGCCACCGGTACGAAGAGCGGCTACACGTTTACGTACACCCCGGCGACGAACGGCGCGACGACGAACACTTCGTACGTTGCCAACGCCACGCCTCAGACGCTGGGCGTGACCGGTCAGCGCATGTTCTGCACGGACCAGACGGGTGTGATCCGCTATGACCCAGCGGGAGCAGCCTGCACGGTTCCGGCAGTCGGCGTGGCAGTCGGCGGCAGCCCGGCATTGCAGTAAGCTGAAGGCTGAGCAAACTGGATACAAGGATTGGAGCGCGGAGTTCAACTCCGCGCTCTTTTCTTTTTTGGAGGGAGAGGTTACGAACGGAAATGGAATTCCTGCAAAACTAGAAATCTAGAGTTCTGCGATCTGGCCGGGGAGTAGCCAATTTTTGTCTGGGTTCGGCGGAAAGCGTCACTATTTGAGAATGAAACAGAGGGATGGGAAGGGAAGGGACGTGGCATGTGTCCGAGAGGCGATCTAAGTGCTTGTTATTCAGTGAGTTGCCGTCCTGAAAAGAAGCAGGAAGTAAAGGCGAGGTTGGCCCCCCTCTTGCATTACTAGTAGCAGTGCTCTGGCACTTAACATTCTCTCAAGGAGATCTCATGAAGAAGCAGAAGGGTTTCTCTCTTATCGAATTGCTGATCGTCGTGGCGATCATTTTGATCATCGCGGCTATCGCAATTCCGAACTTGCTGAAGTCCAAGATGGCGGCCAACGA
>DATLVJ010000656.1:0-8825 GCA_035577585.1 Candidatus Limnocylindrales bacterium | reverse complement strand
GGAGCTGTGCTGGTGGCCAAGACGCTCGATGCTTCCGGACAGCCGCTGGCGACGCTGGGCGCGCCGGTGGTCAACTGGAACGGTGGCGGAGGCAACGGCGTCTACTACGACAGCTGCTGGATCAACAGCGCGACTTCCGGGCTGACCTACAAAGTGCTCGGTTTCCGGGAAATTTCGCAATAGGCTGAGGAGGATTTGTGAAGAATTGGCGGCAACAGATTACTTTGGCATCAAGCTTGGCGCTGTGGACAGCGCTCGCCGCTCCGGCGTTTGCGCAGGAGCAGGCGAGCCTGCAGCCGGCAATGCTGCGGACCAAAGACGAGGCGGCTCCGGCGCCGAAACCCAAACCCAAAAAGGTTTGGACCGAGGATTCCATCTCTGAGGTGCGGACTGCGGCAGACAAATATCAGGACAGCAAAGCTGGGCAGGTGAACGGGCAGGGAGGCTCCAACGACGCCGCCGTGGCAGCGACGAGCCAAGTAGGCCCGAAGGGCTTGGGCGCCCCACCGATCGTTCTGCAGATACCGAAAACGGCCGAGGAAACGCAACAGGCCATTGACCAGCGAAAGGGTATGTCGGAGAACTTCCACAACCTGCTTTCGAACGCACAGGAACGGCTGCAGACGGAGACGGATCCAACCGTGCGCGCCACGCTCACCCAGAAGGCCAATCTCCTGCTTGGGGACATCCAATCGACCAATTCGGACATCAAGACGTTGGAAAAAGCGCTGGAAGCCTATAAGAGCGGGAAAACGCCGGCGCAGGCGAAGTCCGACCGACAGGCCAACGCTGCTGGTGCTGCAAAAACGGAGGCGCAGACCAGCGCGAGCAACAACCCGAACTAAAACGGGAAACTCTATTCGGAATCATGGTGGCCGGGGCTTTGCGCTCCGGCCACTTTGTCATTTAGAAAGTGCGAGATGGCTGGTGGTGGCTGGCCTCACTGGTGTGCGCAAATGCAACCTGGGGCTAGTCGAACCAGTATTTTGTATTTTTGGCCCAGGAGGAATTTGGGAAGCGCTGGTGGAGGAGATCGTAAGCGGCCTTCGACAATGGGCCGGTTCGCGGATTGCCGCAATTCATGCGCGTGTTTTTCACCGCGCGGCTGAGAGCTTCGGGCACCCGAGGATCTTCCGGATGTTTTTTTGCGAACTCGAGCACAATCCGGACGTAATAATTTGCCTGTGAATCCAGACGATCCAGCGCCGCTTGCTCGGTTTCGGCCTGCTTGCGCTGCGGCTCGCTTAGATAAGAGGGGGCATTTGGGGGCGCGGAGGATGGCCGGAAATTGCGCGAGTAACTGTTTTCATCTTTGAAAGCGTTGGGGGAAGCGCACCAGGGCTCCGTTGAGCCCATGTCGTAGCCGAACGCGTATTGGTGCTGCATCAGATAGACGGCGGCAAATTCCTGATCTTCTGGCGTGGCGGCGGATTCGTAGTCTTTCACAAGCTTCGCGAAGTCTTCCGGTTTGACGGGGATCTGATTGACGCCGGGACGAAAGGCCTGGGCCGCGAGGGGTTGAGCGACATCGTGGCGCCCCAGCAGGGCGGCGCGCAACCAGACATTGCGGACAAATTTTGTTTTCTCCTCCTCGGCCAGGCCTTTGTTCCGGAGCGTCTCCACCTGAAGATCGAGCGGAAGCACATCCAGGTAATGCGCAGAATGCTCCGGCATGGTCAGCAAACAATTGGGCGGAGGCTGGCGGCGATCCACGGTACAAGAATCACGCGGCAGAAACCGAACAGCGTCATTCAGATCAGCTGCCGCGTCGAGGCGAAGATCGAGGAAAAAATCTTTGGCGACGGAAGGCAAATCGGCGGGGGAGGCAAGGAAGGCGTCGATGGAGCGGCGCACCTCCGGATAGTTGCGGAGGGCGTTGCCCAAGCGCATGCGGTGATAGAAGACCGAGACGTAAGCAGGAGAAGAAAGGGGCACGCGCTCGGCCGCGGAGAGAAGTTCAGCAAGCTGAGGAGAGTTGGCTTCGGTTTTGGACAACGCTGCCAGCAGCCAGGGCGCGGAGTCGCGGTGCGCACGCCAGACTTCCAGAGCGTGTTGTGTGGCGCGAGGGTCGTGAAGTTGGAAGGTGACGATCCAGTCGGTAAGGGAGTCTTGCTGGCGAGTTGGCAGGGACTTTTCATAGGCATCCGGGCTGGCCGCCTCATAGTATTCGCCGGAAACGTCCTGGCGCTGATCGAGAAGCCAGGTATAGTCCCACAGCCAATTGTAAAAGCGGCCTTCAGACGGCTTGCTCAGAATTTCATGAGAGAGCCGGGCCGTTTGCTCGGCGGGATGCAAACGAAACTCTATCCGGTCAATGAGATTTCGAAGTGGCTCGGCAAAAGGCCGATTGGGATTCTTGGCAAGCAATTTGGCGGCGTAGTCCGCGGCGGCCTGCATTTCTTCAGTGTCAGAGGGAGGGTGAGGAGGCTGACCGGGCTGGTTTTCTCCGGGACCTGGATGGTTAAGAGTTGCGCCCCGTGCCATGGTGCGTGCGACGAGATACGGCGCGAGGTCGTGCCAGGGCGAGTTAGGCTCTTCGGCTATGCGCTGGAAACCTTTGATCGCTTCATTGGAGTGGATGCTGTACATGAACGCGGCGGCAATTTGATATTCGCGGTCGAAGCGCAGAATTTCCGGCAGGGAAGAGTCGGGCGCTTCGGGAAGCACGGGCTGTTTGGGGTCTCCGCCGCAGTTTGCGAAGACGGCATCCTGTGAAGCTACCCAGTCTTTGATGGCTGGGTGGGCATTGCCGAATTTGGCTGCGCGTTGCTTAAGGGTGGCTGCGGCGTTGGCGAATGCGTCGTTGGAACAGTTCAGATAATGGCCGTAGTTGTCCAGGTCTTGCACTTGATTGATCCGTGGGACATCTGAGGGAACAATCTCGGCACGAACGCTGGCCCAGTCTTTGGGTCCGTCTGCGTAATCCTGGGCAGCCTGCATGTAAGAGTTCTGGCGGTCTTTCTCCGCGCCGCCGGAGTAGTAATCCGGATAAATGTTGGTCGGATCGATTCCCCGGCTCTGCCACACCGCGACCGCCGCCTGCTGCTCGTCTTTTGTGAGCGGGACGCCGGAAAGATAACGGTAGGCCACCACCAGATAGGATCTGGCAAACGTGGGCTGGAGGATGCCGAGATTTCCCTGGGCGAATTTATCGATGGGGACATCGGGATGCTTGGAGTAATCGTCGAATGGAAGCTCGGGTTCGGAGCAGCTTTGCGCGAGATGGACAAGAGCAAGAACGGAAAGCGCGACGACGCAGAATGCAAACGCACCACGGCTGAAATGCCTGGACATAACATCTCCTTGCCGCCGCGTCACATTCCCCGGTGAAGGCGGGACCGAATGTTCTCGACGGCTTCCCGTGTCCAGGGTTGCTGGTGGAAAACGTAGACACGTGTGCCGCTGCGAACGGGATTCGGCCACCGTTCCCCGGTGGATATCCCCAAGCTACCACGACAGAGCGGCTCAGGGAATGTATTCACGGAAGCGAGGTAGTGACGGATAAGCGGCTCATCCGGACCCATGGAAAAGAGCATGGGAACGGCTTCGTTCACGGGAAGTTCGTGGATCCAGCGGTCGCCGATGCACCAGGAAGCTAGCGCGGTGATCGAAATCGGATAGGCCGGGCCTAGTTGGCTCCGGAGTTCGGCGAGCAGACGCGAATAGAAATCGCGCTCCGATTCGCGAGCATCGAAATCGATTTGCAGGGCCGCTACGTTTGGCAAGTGAGCGGAATGCAAGGCGACTTGCAGCGTTTCTGAGAGCTGCCGGGGATTGAGCTCGGCGGGCGCCGCGGGGTGAGAGTAAATGCGGACCACCGCGACGACCTGGATCCCCGGCGGAAGGAGAAGCGGCTGCATGCGGGGGAAAATGCCGACGGAATCCGCCAGCAGTTCGACGGAAGAGGCAAGAAATGCGACGCCTTCCGTCCTGGAATCGAGAAACTGCAAATCTTCGGGTCGTTCCCAGGCCCAGTAGACGAGGCGCGGCCCCGAGAGGCGATGAACAGGGCGATCAGCATAGTGAAACCACGCCCCCCAAAGGAGTACGGGAATCCCGAGCAGCCCGAGAAGGCGGAGTGTGCGGCGACGGGCGGCGGGAGTTTGCATGGTTTCCCGCATTCTACACGGGCCGGCCGGAAACGCCGCGGGGGAAGGCGGCCTCTTGCCGGATTGCCCAACGCGTAGCCACTCTACTTTTGGCGGCATCTCATCGGGGGTATATAGTGGAAAAGGCGTTCAGAGCGCCCCATGTGGCGGAGAATGCTACCTTGCACGACGCCACGGCAAGAAACCCAAGGCAAGAAACTTAAGGCAAATTCCTGATGGCCGTAGACGTCAGCAAACAGCTGGAGCGGGCGAAGAAATTTCTGGAGAAGAACCGCGTCGAGGACGCGATTGAGGCGTATCTTGCCGTGCTCGACGGGTCTCCGCAGCACCTGGAGGCGTCGCAGGCGCTGGGTGATCTGTACACGCGGCTGGAGCAGCCGGACCGCGCGGCGGTCTATTACGGCCACCTGTTTGACCTGCTGATCGATCCCAAAGATGAAACCAAGGCGCTGGCGATTTACAATCGCTTTCTGCGCAATACTCTGGCGATTCAATCCCCGGAACGCATTGCCCGCTATGCCTTCCTGCTGCAAAAACAGAATCGCGGCGAGGAAGCCATCGAACAGTACACCAAGGCCGCGGAGATGTTTTCCGAGGCCGGACGGGGGGAAGATGCCCTGTTCTGCTGGGAGCGCACGGCTCAACTGGACCCTGAAAAACTGGCGCGACAATTGAAGGTGGCGGAGATCGCGGCGCAGTTGGGGAAAAACGCTTTGGCGGCACGGGCGTTTCTGCGTTCCGCTCAACTTTCGAGCGCCTCTGGCGCACCGGCGGAGGCGGTGAAGCTGCTGGCGCGCGCTTATGCTCTGGCGCCGCACGAGAGAAGCGTGGCGCTGCTTTATGCCGAAGCCAAGCTGCGGAATGGGGAAGCCGCGGAGGCGGCGGCGCTGCTGGAGCCATTCGCGGCCACTGAGGGCGATGTCACTTTTCTGGATACCTTCGCGGATGCGTTGCTGCAGTCCGGACAACTGGATCGTTCCCGGGCAATTCTGGAAAAGCTGCTGAAGGAAAAAAATGAAGGTGTCACGCGGCTGTTTGATCTGGCCGATGCTTATGCTAACGCGGATCAAGACCCCAAATCGGTGGAATTGTTGCAGATCTTGAAACGCCGGATGTTTGCCGATAAGAAGTCCACGGCGTTTACGACGCAACTGGAGGCGCTGGGTGCGAAGCATCCGGAATCCACGCCCATCCTGGAATTCTGGGCGGGGCTTTACAACGAGCTCAACCGGGAATCGCAATACTTTGAAGTGCTGATCCGGCTGTTTGACGCCAACTTCAATTCGGGAATTTTTCCAAAGGCTTGCGAAGCGCTGGACCGGCTGGTTGATATTGATTCGTATGATTACCGCTGCCAGGAGCGCCTGGAGCGGTTGCGGGGCCACGCAGACGATGCTTTCCTGAGGCGGGTCGCGGGGCGGATGGCGCGCACGGCGAGCGTGCAGTCGCGAAACACGGCGCCGCCCAAAGCACAGGCCAGCTCACAACTGGAATCACCGCCCGCGGCGACCGATGAAGGCCGCAAGATGCAGGCGCTGGACGATCTGATCGTGCAGACGGAGATTTTTCTGCAGTACTCGTTGCAGGCGAAGGCTGTGGAACGCTTGCAGAAGATCGCCTCGATGTTTCCCGGTGAGGAGGCGCACAATCCCCGGCTTCAGAACTTGTATCAAACGGCAAACTGGTGGCCGAAGACAGCGGTGAAGCCGCCGGCTCCGCCAAAGCCCGCGGGCGGGGGACCGGTGATTGAAGAAAAGCCGACGCCTCCGACGGGCAGGACCGGCAGTTATACGGTGGAGACGCTGCGCGACCTTACGAAGATTTCGGAAATTAACCAGAAAATTTTCCGGCAACAGACGCCACGGGCCATGCTGAACACCACGGTGAACGAAGTTGGCGCCTACATGAAAGCCGCGCGTACATTTTCGGTGATCGGAGCGCCGGGGCGGCCGCCGGAAATGTCGGCGGAACATTGCACATCTGGATTGCGTCCGGCACCGGGGGCGCAAGTGGTGTTTTTGCTCGCGCAGATTGAAAAGGCGGTTCCGGACGAACTGGGCGGACTGATTGTGGACGGTTCGGACGAATCCATCTTGAAGGAGTTGGGATTGGCGACGGCGCTGGGCGTGACGATCACGGACAAGGAAACCCAGGCGCCGGCCGGAATGCTGATCGTGGCGCACGACAAGGCGCACCACTGGAAGCCGAACGAAACCTATTTTCTACAAGCAATCGGCGACCAGATGATGATGAGCGTCAGCCACACGCGGCTACGCAGCCTGGTGCGGCGCATGGGCGTTTCCGATGAGAAGACTGGATTGCTCAGCCGCAGCTCTTACGTGGGCTGCCTGCTGAACGAAGCCGACCGCGCGCGCACGCAGGGTACACCGTTATCGCTGGCGGTGCTGCAGATCGACCGAGGCGCGGATATGCTGCGGGCGCAGGGCGAAGTACCGCTGGAAAAATTCCTGGAGCAGCTTTCGCGTTCGCTGCAGCCCATCGTGCGGCAGAACGATATGGCGGTAAAATATACTTCGTGGGCGCTGGCGTTCATTTTGCCGGACACGAATCTTTCTGGGGCGCAGAACCTGGTGGATAAGTTGAAGCGCGCGGCGGCGGGAGTGCGGCCGCCGTGGGATTCGACGCAAATTACGCTGAGCGCCGGAGTTGTGGAAGCGGCGGCGCGGCAGGAGTTCGACAGCGAGGATATTGTGACCGACCTGATCAATCGCGCGGAGTTCAGCGTGGAGGAAGCCCGCAAGCGCGGCGGGGACGTGATCGTGCTCTCTGAAATTCCCAAGTTTTAGCAGGGGTTTCGGGTGCCGGACAGTTTATTTGTCGTTCAACGCTCAGTAATGAGTTGTCATCCTGAGCGGCGCGCCTTTCGCGCTGCGAAGGATCTCAACTGCTACGCGGTGCACGGACTTAACGTTGAGATCCTTCGCCGATCCTCGTCGGATAGGCTCAGGTTGACAAGTTTTGGAAATAGGAAAGGAAAAACATGTTTCCAACGGATGTGGTGATAGTTGCGGGTGCGCGCACGCCCATGGCGCGGTATACAGGGGCGTTCTCGGAAGTGTCGGCGATTGAGCTGGGCGCGTATGCCAGCAAGGCGGCGATTCAGAGATCGGGCGCGGACCCGGCGGAGTTCGATCACGCGATTTTTGGCAACGTGATGCAAACGAGCGCGGACGCGATTTATGGGGCGCGGCACGTCGGTCTGAAGGCGGGGCTGAAGATCGAGACGCCGGCGGTGACGGTGAACCGGTTGTGCGGCTCCGGCATTGAGGCGATTGTGCAGGGCGCGCAGCGGCTGCTGCTGGGCGAAGCGAACCTGGTGCTGGCGGGCGGGATGGAGAACATGACACAGGCGCCGTTTGTAATTCGCGGGGCGCGCACTGGGTTGAAGCTGGGCGGCGGGGCGCTGGAGGATTTTCTGTTTGTGGGGTTGACGGACACGTATTGCGGCTTGCCGATGGCGCTGACCGCGGAAAAATTGGCGGAGCAGACGGGGATTACGCGGAAGGATGCGGACGCTTATGCGCTGCGCAGCCAGCAGTTGGCGGATGCGGCGTTCAGAGCGTGCTACCTGACGGAAGAGATCGTGCCGGTGGAAGTGAAGCAGGGGAAGAAGACGATGCTGGTGAAGGAAGACGATCACAGGCGGCCGGAAACGACAATGGAGATTCTGGAGAAGCTGCCGCCGTCGTTCAAGAAAGATGGGATGGTGACGGCAGGAAATGCGAGCGGGATTGTGGATGGAGCGGCGGCGGTGGTGCTGACGCGGGAGAGAATTGCGAAGGATCGCGGGCTGAAGCCCATCGGGCGTATTGTTTCGTGGGGCGTGGCGGGAGTGGATCCGAGCATCATGGGGATCGGCCCGGTGCCATCGACGCGCAAGGCGCTACAGTTGGCGGGGATGAAGCTGGAGCAGATCGATCGTGTGGAAGTGAATGAGGCGTTTGCGGCGCAATATCTGGCGGTCGAAAAAGAGCTGGGATTGAATCGCGACAAAACCAACGTGAATGGCGGCGCGATTGCGCTGGGGCATCCGCTCGGCGCTTCAGGAACGCGGCTCGTGATCACCGTGTTGAACGAATTGCGTCGCAAAGGGTTGCGTTACGGCCTGGCGACAGCGTGCATAGGCGGTGGACAGGGTATCGCCATCATCGTGGAAGCCCTCAGCAAATAATTGCCTGAAGCGCTCTTTAACGCTGCCTCTTGTTTCGCCTGGTTGAGCGCGAAATAGATTCAGCCGTTTCATTCTGAAATGTAGCGCTGGCTTTTATGCCAGCTTGTCGCAGGCGCGGCCACCCATTCCTTCGTCGGGGCAAGCCTGAAGGTGGCCGCTACTTGACGGCGGATACGCGTGTTGCAAATGGCGGTAGTGAGATTGCGTTCAGGGGAAGTTCTATTGCGGTGGTGGCGGGATAAGCAACCAGGAGTGTTGCGGAGTCACCGGCGATGCCTTGGGACTTGAGGTTGAAGGCAACGGTTTTTGGTTTGTTGCTCATGTTCAGGACGATCAAGACCGATTCGCCTGTGTTGGGGTTTTTGCGCAGGTAGCACAGCACGTCGGCGTCGTGGCAGTTCACCGTGATTTGGGCGCCATCGCGGAGCGCGGGGTGAGTGCGCCGGAGACGAATGAGTTGCTTGTAGAAGTTGAGGAGCGAGTCGGGGTCTTTTTCTTCAAAGGCGACATTGCGCTGCTGGTAG
>DATLVJ010000655.1:0-2050 GCA_035577585.1 Candidatus Limnocylindrales bacterium | reverse complement strand
CCTGCACGATAGCCGGCACACACGAGTTGAACTGCAGGAGCATTACGGGCTCCAAGATCTGATCATGCGCCACCTCATAGAAGTTCTCCTTTACGAAAAGCGCCAGGGTTTTCAAAGCGGCGCCCTCTTCCTAGACGGCATAGCTGCGGCGTTAGCAAGCCACCTCATTCGTTACTATTCCGCCGATGCGCCACTGATAGCGAACTCCGTTGGAGGACTGGCGCCTTCTGCTTTGCGTCGATGCATCGGGTTGATGGAGGCCCGCCTGGAAGGAGACCTTGGACTAGGTGAGTTGGCCAGCGAGGCAGGATTGAGTACATCGCACTTCATCCGGAGTTTCCGCGAGAGCACTGGTAAGACGCCATATCAATTCTTGCTTGAGCGGCGAGTACAAAGAGCACAAACCTTGATGCGTGATCCCCGTACGTCTTTGGCCGAGATTGCGCGATCAACTGGCTTTGCTGACCAGCATCACATGGCTCGCGTCTTCCGGCGCATTGCAGGTATCACGCCAAGCACCTATCGCCGGTCGTTGTAATAATCAGCTCGCGGAAGATAGGCCAAGCCACCTATCCGAAATTAAGTGAGCACCCATGACTTGCGAGGGTTCTTAAGTCAGTGAGGTCGTGTCAGTGACCGCATAACCGGAAGTTATTCCGAGTCAGAAGGCTCGTTGGGACATTCTGGTTTGCTAAGTCCTGGTTTGTCGGCCAATCGGACAAGTTCCGTACCATTACTTGACTTGTCCGGTTAGCGCGTTAATCAGGACTTGTGGCCGTAGGCATCGTTGTTTCTTGGGGTCGAGCGAAGACATGGGCATTGTTCATGAGCACTCAATCGATTGGAATTCCTACAAGAGGCACAGAATCCTTTTGCTGTCTCTCGTCGTATTCTTTATTCCGCTGACTCGGTTAGCCGACCACGCGGAAGTTGGCCAGATCAGTCACTCCAAGGCCGTTTATTAGGACTGGCCAGAGCCCTGGCACGGTCGAGGATGCGGCCCGTTGCAATCACGTTCGGTGAACGGAATCGTAGAACTGGCGCTGCTTTCATGTCCTTCTCTGAATGGTTCGACGGGACAGCAATTCATCCACGCTGAATGGGAAGCGTTCACAATTTGCAAGAAGCAAGGCCCCTCCGATCCCCGTGGGGACGGCAAAATTCAGGGGCGCCTTGACTCCTAATGCAAGCGTCATTGCCACCCCGAACGTCAATAGAAGAAGTCCACTTAAAAGCGCGGCAGCGCGTGTGTGCCAGCCGACGAGGAGCAGAAGACCGAAGAGAATTTCAGCGCAAGTGGCGATTACCCCCAGTGTCGGGATCATTCCCGCGGGCAAATACCGATTGAGGGTGTGGGTGTATTCCAAGAACCGTGAGAAATTCCCCCACTCGACATTCGGTTGCCCAAATGCTCCCCACAGACCGAATCGGTCGGCTACGGCCGACAAAAAACCAACACCAAGCCCAATTCTTAGCAACAGTGTTGCGTAGCTTGCGAATTGCGAATCCCTTACAGTAATCGTGTTCATAAATTTCCTCCTGAATTGATTTTGGTCGAACAGAACCGCTCGCAATTGCTGGTTTACTGTGCTGGGATCACCAACGGAGCCTCCTTCTTGTTAATCAGGAACACGAGGAATTTTGCTGACTTTGTACTACTTGCATTCCGGCTGACAACGTGAATATCGTTGGGATCTTCATAAAAGCTTTGGCCTGGCGTCAGCGTCATTTCTTCCCCCCCCCTCACCTGCATCACGACGGTGCCTTCCAGTACGTAAACAGACACCTGCGCATTGTGGCGGTGGATAGGGCTCGAAAAGCCCGGTGGAAAGTCCACGGTGTACATGAGAAGTTGTGCGCCGGGAAGTCCTGCCAGATCTTTCGTTATGAGTGGTGTGATAGTTTCCTGCGCCATCGGCGGCGTGACAGCGTTCTGCCCCATCAGCGTGCCGGTTATGATTAGGGCGCTGGTTATGAGAAATGCTAGCGCCAACATTGGTTTTGAGCTCGTGCCTGCTAGGGGCTGCAGGCTCGTATTGGGGATCTGGTG
>DATLVJ010000654.1:0-26829 GCA_035577585.1 Candidatus Limnocylindrales bacterium | reverse complement strand
CACCGGTACCCCGGCGAAGGCGGTGTGTATCTGTGGGCCAAGGAAGTGTTCGGCGACTTCCACGGATTTCTTTCCGGTTGGTGTTATTGGACCAACAATATGATGTACGTGCCGACGATCATGCTGTATTTCGTCGGCGTTTCTGTTTTTGTGCTGGGGCCTGGGCACGCGTCGCTGGGGGACAACAAACCTTTCGCACTGGCGGCAAGCGTGGTGCTGCTGAGCGTGCTGGTGATTTTGAATATCATGGGACTTGGCGTGGGCAAGTGGATCAATAATCTCGGCGGCATCGGGACGTTTGTGGCGGCATTTCTGTTGATGGGGCTGGGTGTGGTGGTGTGCATGCGGTTTGGCACATCGATTCACTGGTCGGATTTTCGGATACCGGCGAATCCGCGGTTTGTGCTGAATTCGTTTGGTGTGATTTGTTTCGGGCTGGTAGGGCTGGAGCTTGCTTCCATCATGGGCGACGAAATTGAAAATCCGCAGAAGACTTTGCCGGGGGCGGTGGCCTGGGGCGGGCTCTTCTCCGGATTTCTTTACGTGGGAGCGACGTTGACCTTGTTGATTGCCGTCAGCAAAGACAGCATCAGCGTGCTGCAGGGAATCGTGCAAGCGGTCAGCCACATGGCAGCGCAAGTCGGCGTGTCGTGGATCGTGGCGCCGTTTGCGTTGATGCTCAGCTTGTCGATCGCGGGAATCGGTTCGGCGTGGCTCGGAGGTTCGGCGCGGATTCCGTTTGTCGCGGGGCTGGACTCGTACCTGCCGTCGTGGCTGGGCAAGATTCATCCGAAGTATGCCACACCGTATCCGGCGTTGTTGGTGCACGCGGGTGTTTCGCTGATTCTGGTGATCCTGAATTTTACGCTGACCGGTTCCGGCGTTCAGGAGACTTTTCAGAAGTTGCTTTCGCTGGCGGTGGTGTTGCAGTTGGTTCCGTTTCTATACATGTTCGGAGCGCTGCTGAAGATTGCGTTTGACGAGAAATTCGTGCGGGGGCACTACGGCCGCGGGATGCTGGTGTTTGCGGGTATTTCCGGGATGCTGACAACGATTCTCGGCATTGCTCTGGCGTTTTTCCCGGCGCAGCAGATTACTTCGCTGCTCTCCTACGAGATCTGGATGTTTGGCGGGACGCTCGGTTTCATCGGCCTGGCGGCGTTTTTCTTTTTTGTGTATGGCAGCCGGAAAGCGGCGCGGAAACTGGCGGAAGGCTCAACGCCGGCTTGAAATTGGAAGTTGGAGGAAAGCGATGTCAAGTCCAGCAAAACCTGCGGTGAAAACCTATCAGAACTACGTAAACGGCCAGTGGGTCTCGAGTTCCACGGGTAAGACATTTCCTGTCTTTGATCCTTCGACCGAAGAAGTTATCGCGCAAGTCGCGGAGGCAAGCGCGAGCGACGTAGACATGGCGGTGAAAGCGGCGCGCGGGGCTTTTGATTCCGGCCCCTGGCCGGCGACGACGGCGCAGGATCGCGGGCGTATCCTTTTCAAGTTGGCGGAGAAGATCCGGCAAAATCAGCCGATGCTGGCGGAGCTGGAATCGCGCAACACCGGCAAGCCGATTGTGGAGGCGGAATACGACATCGGCGACGTGGCGACGTGTTTCGAATACTACGGCGGCCTGGCGAACAAGGTAAATGGCAGCGTGATGCCCGTGCCGGCGAATGCCTTGAGCTTTACGCTGCGCGAACCTGTCGGCGTGGCGGGGCAGATCATTCCGTGGAATTATCCCCTGCTGATGGCGGCGTGGAAGCTGGCACCGGCGCTGGCGGCGGGGTGCACCTGCGTGTTGAAGCCGGCGGAGCAGACGCCGCTGACGGCACTGGAATTTGCAAACTGGCTGGAGGAAGTTGGATTGCCTCCGGGCGTGGTGAACGTGGTGAACGGTATGGGCGAAGTGGCCGGGGCGGCGCTGGTGGCGCATCCGGGGGTGGACAAGATCGCGTTTACCGGCAGTGCCGCGGTGGGCAAGATCATCGTGAAGAGCGCGGCCGATACGCTGAAGCGGGTGACGCTGGAACTTGGCGGAAAATCGCCGAACGTGTTTTTTGCCGATGCGGATTGGGAAGCCGCGGTGGACGGGGCATTGTTCGGCGTGTTCATCAATCAGGGCGAAGTCTGCTCGGCGGGCAGCCGCATTCTGGTCGAGAAAAAGATTTACTCGAAGTTTGTCGAGGCCATGACGGAAAAAGCCAAGCGCATCAAGCTGGGCGCGCCGCTTGATCGCGACACCAAGATGGGGCCGCTGGTCAGCAAGGAGCAGTTCGATCGCGTGACCTCGTACATGGAAATCGGCAAGAAGGAAGCCAAGACCGCGATTGGCGGCGGGCGCGCGAAGGCATTCGGCAAGGGATTCTACGTGGAGCCGACAATTTTCTACGACGTGGACAATTCGGCGCGGATCGCCCGCGAAGAAATTTTTGGGCCGGTGGCGTCTGTGATTCCGTTTGAGAACGAAGCCGATGCGATCAAGATTGCCAACGACACACCGTACGGCCTGGCCGGCGCGGTGTGGACGCGCGACATTTATAAGGCGTTCCGGATCGTAAAATCGATGCGGGCCGGCATTATCTGGGTGAATCATATGCAGCCGACTTTCGTGGAAGCGCCGTGGGGCGGCTACAAGCAGTCTGGATTCGGCAGGGAACTTGGGCCGTGGGGATTGGAAGAATATCTCGAAACGAAGCAGGTGTACGTCAATCTGGACGAAACTCCAATTGGCTGGTACTGAGACGCAAAACTTTTCTGAATTCAAAAGAGGGAAGTGAGAGCCATGAAGACAATTCAATTGCGCACGGAAGTTCCCGGGCCAAAATCCAAAGCGCTGGTGGCGCGCCGCGAAGCCGCGATTCCGCGCGGGCCGCAGCTGGTGACGCCGATATTCGCCGCGAAGGCAGAAGGTGCCTGGATTGAGGACGTCGACGGCAACCGCTACCTGGATTTTGCGGGCGGCATCGGCTGCCTGAACGTCGGGCATCGCGCGCCGCGGGTGGAAAACGCCGTGAAAGCGCAGCTGGATAAATTTCTGCACACCTGCTTTGGCGTGACGCCTTACGAATCGTACATCGCGCTGGCGGAGAAGCTAAATTCGCTGGCGCCGATGAGAGGCGCGAAGAAAACGTTTTTTGTGAACACCGGCGCGGAAGGCGTCGAGAACGCGGTGAAAATCGCCCGCGCGCACACCAAGCGGCCGGCGGTGATCTGCTTTGAGGACGCTTTTCACGGGCGGACGCTGCTGACGATGTCGCTGACGAGCAAAACCAATCCGTACAAGATCGGCTTCGGCCCGTTTGCACCGGAGATTTACCGTATTCCGTACGCTAACTGCTATCACTGCTCCTACGGCTTGACGTATCCATCATGCAAGCTGACTTGCGCGCACCATCTGGAAGACACGTTCAAGCGAGTGGTTGCGGCGGATCAGGTGGCGGCGATTATTGCGGAGCCGGTGCTGGGTGAAGGCGGCTTTGTTGTCCCACCGAAAGAATTTTTCACCGTGATTCGGGAGATCTGTGACAAACACGGAATCCTTTTCATTGCCGACGAAGTGCAGAGCGGCCTGGGACGCACCGGGAAGATGTTTGCGATCGAGCATTACGGCGTGGAGCCGGATTTGCTGATCACCGCGAAATCGTTGGGCGGCGGATTGCCGATTGCCGCGGTTACCGGCCGCGCGGAAATCATGGACTCGCCGATTCCCGGCGGACTGGGCAGCACGTTTGCGGGGAATCCCACGTCGTGCGTGGCAGGGCTCGCCGCGATCGAAACGATTGAGAAGGATGGATTGCTTGCGCGGTCAACGGCGATCGGAAAGCGTTTTGAAGAGCGCGCCAAGGCGTGGCAACAGAAGTGGCCGATTGTCGGCAACGTGCGCGGCCTCGGTGGCATGTGCGCGATTGAACTGGTGAGCAACCGCGAGACGCGCGAACCGGCCGGCCCTCAGACCAAAGAGCTTGCGAAGTACGCTTACGAACACGGATTGATCACCATCACGGCGGGGACGTATGGAAATGTGGTGCGTATCTTGGTGCCGCTGGTGGTTACGGACGAGCAGTTGGACGAAGGGCTGGACGTTCTGGAAGCGGGATTGGCGCTCGTATCCGAACAAAAGCAGGTTGCCCTATCCCACGCCTAAATGTTTTCGCTGGGAGCCCGGCCGTATTCCAAGCGAGCCGGCGTTTTCGAGCGCTTATCAATGAACGAGGTGTTTTATGTCGAGCACGGCCACAAATTCGGCGGTCGCCGCGGTTGATTTGAAGGACATGCGATTGTTTCGCGAAGCCTGCTATGTGGATGGAAAGTGGGTGCAGGCGGCGGGCGGCGGAACGGTTGGCGTGGACAATCCCGCCACCGGCGAAATTATCGGCAAGGTTCCGAAGCTGAGCGGCGCGGAAACGCGTCACGCGATTGAAATTGCGAACGAGGCGTTCAAATCGTGGAGCGCGCGGACCGCGAAAGAACGCGCGAATGTGTTGCGCAAATGGTTCGACCTGATGATGGAGAATCAGGAAGACCTGGCGCGCCTGATGACGCTCGAACAGGGAAAGCCGCTGACCGAATCGCGCGGGGAGGTGGCGTATGCCGCGGCGTTTCTGGAATGGTTTGGCGAAGAAGCGAAGCGCGTCTACGGCGATACGATTCCCGGCCACCAGGCGGACAAGCGCATCATTGTTTTGAAGCAGCCTGTCGGCGTGGTGGCCTGCATTACGCCGTGGAATTTTCCGCTAGCGATGATTACCCGCAAGGCGGGGCCGGCGCTGGCGGCGGGTTGCACTGTGGTGATTAAGCCCGCGGCGCAGACTCCGTTTTCGGCGCTCGCGCTGGCGGAGCTTGCCGAGCGCGCGGGAGTTCCCAATGGCGTCCTGAATGTGATCACCGGGTCCGCAAAGGAAATCGGCGCTGAACTGACTTCAAATCCGATTGTGCGAAAGCTTTCATTCACGGGTTCGACGGAGGTTGGAAAAGTGTTGATGGCGCAGTGCGCTTCGACGATCAAGAAACTTTCCCTGGAGCTGGGCGGGAATGCGCCGTTCATCGTTTTTGAGGACGCGGATCTGGATGCGGCGGTGGAAGGCGCGATCGCTTCAAAATACCGGAATACCGGGCAGACCTGCGTGTGCACGAATCGCGTGCTGGTGCAGGAGTCGGTCTACGACGCGTTCGCAGAGAAGCTGGTGACGGCAGTGAATAAGCTGAAGCCCGCGCCGGGGCTGGAAGCAGGAGCTTCGCAGGGGCCGCTGATCGATAACGCAGCCGTGGAGAAAGTAGAGAGCCATATCAAGGATGCGGTGTCGAAGGGCGCAAAGGTGATTGCCGGCGGGCATCGCCACGCACTGGGCGGGAGTTTCTTTGAGCCGACCATTCTCGTGAATGCTACGACGCAGATGGCCGTCGCTCGCGAGGAGACCTTTGGGCCCGTTGCGCCTCTTTTCCGTTTCAAGACGGAGGCGGAGGCGATCGCGTTGGCGAACGACACCGAGTTTGGACTGGCCGCGTATTTTTATGGACGCGATCTGGCGCGCGTCTGGCGCGTTGCGGAAGCGCTGGAATACGGAATCGTCGGCATCAATACGGGAATTATTTCGACGGAGGTTGCGCCGTTCGGCGGGGTGAAGGAATCGGGCCTTGGGCGCGAAGGCTCGAAGTACGGCATCGAGGAATTTCTCGAGATCAAGTATCTGTGTATCGGCGGCGTGAAGGCGTAGCGCCTCGCCGCGATGAATTCTTCTCTACAGGGTCAGACGGCAATTGTCACAGGCGCAGGAAGCGTTGCGGGCATCGGCTTCGCGATCGCTCGGCAGCTTTTCAGCGAAGGGGCGTTTGTCGCGGTCGGCGCCACCACCGAGCGCATTTACGAAGCGGCCAAGCAGCTCGATCCATCCGGTCAACGCGTGTTGCCCTTCGTTGCGGATTTGACGGAAGAGGCGCGCGCGCAGCGGGTCATGGAAGAAGTCGCAAAACGTAGCGGGCGTATCGACATACTTGTGAACAACGCCGGAATGGCGCAAAACGGCAAGCAGCCGGGAAACACCACGGTGGAAAAAATCAGCTACGCGGATTGGCAGCGGCAGCTGGCGATGACGCTTGATACGGCGTTTCTGATGACCCGGGCAGTTTTGCCGATCATGAAGAAGCAGAATTACGGGCGGATTGTGAACGTGACTTCGGTCACCGGGCCGTTGGTGAGCAACGTGGGTTCGGGTGCTTATGGAGCAGCAAAAGGCGCGATGGATGGATTGATGCGCGCCGTGGCGATCGAGCACGGAATGCACGGCATCACGATCAATGGAGTGGCGCCGGGTTGGGTGCAGACCGGGTCTTCACTGCCGGAGGAGTTGCAATCGGCCGCGTACACACCGCTCGGACGCGCAGGAAGGCCGGAAGAAGTGGCGGCGGCGGTGGCGTTTCTGGCTTCGAAAGAAGCGTCGTATATCACCGGGCAGATCCTGGTGGTAGACGGCGGAAATATTCTGCAGGAAACAAAGCGGGCGGCGATGTAGCTCACCCCTTCAGGGGTGAGGTTTTCCCCAACACGAGCACAATTACCAGCCGCGAGCGAAAACTATCCCGACAACGGCCGAAATCGCGCCCGCGCGGTGAAAACCCTCAGGCCTCGAAGGCCTGAGCTACAGCTCGCGCGCTGGCTGAATCTGCACAAACTGCCAGCCGAAGCGGCCCTTGATGCAGAGGTGGCCGTTGGTCACGGAGTGGTCGAGCGGCGATGTCACCTTCACAATCTGGCCGTCCTGCGCATGGACGGTGAGATCGCACCCCACGCCACAGTAAGGACAAATCGTATCCGTTTTCGTCTGCCGGGCTTCATCCCACGTCGAGCTGGCGCGCATTTCGTATTCGGATTTGAACATCAGCGCGCCCGTGGGGCAGACGCCGATGCAGTTGCCGCAATAGACGCAGGCGGATTCCGGCAGGGGAATTTCGAATTCCGTGGAAATGTGGGCGCCGTGGCCGCGTCCGGCAACCGCAATGGCGAAGGTGTATTGCGCTTCGACGCCGCAGGCTTGCACGCATTTGTAGCACAGCACGCATTTGGCGTAATCGCGAATGTACAGATCGTTGTCGATCTTCACCGGTTGAGAGTGCCCAGCCGCCTCCTTGCCGAACCGAGCGGGATTCGCGCCGTACCGTTCCCTGTATTCGGGGAACGCGGGCCACGTGGAAAGATCCACGGAAGAGGCGAGAAATTCGAGGACCAGCTTGCGGCTGAGTCGCACGCGTTCGGAATCGGTGTGAATCACCATTCCGGCTTCCACTTTGCGCGAGCAGGCGGGCACCAGGACGCGCGAGCCTTCCAGTTCCACGACGCAGAGACGGCAAACGTTTATTGGCGTGAGATTTTCGAGATAGCAAAGCGTGGGAGTCTCGATGCCCAGCTGGCGAGCGGCTTCGAGGATGGTTGCGCCTTCGCTGACAAAAAGCGGTTGGCCATCGATCTTGATCTCCACCATGCGCACCGGTTCTGCGGCGGGCGAGCTCGGCAGCGGGCCCCTCGGCACAGGGATTGTTGAAACAGGGGCATTCAAGGGTTCGCTCATGAATAGAGGCTCCAGCGCTCTATGGCCGAGAGAATTGCGGCGGGCGCAGTCTGGCCCAGGCCGCAGATTGAAGCGTCGCGCATCGCTTGTGCCGCTTCCTTCAACAAGGTGATTTCTGTTTGCACGGAGCCATTTGGCGCGCGGGTTGCAAGCCGTTGCAGAATTTCTTCCTGGCGGATCGTGCCGACGCGGCAAGGAACACACTGGCCGCAGGATTCGTGGCGGAAGAATTTTGCGATACGCGCCAGAATGTCTTTCAAATCCACGGAATCGTCAAAGAGCATCACCACGCCGGAGCCAAGGCTGGCGCCAATCGCGCGTGCGCCTTCAAACGTAAGCGGGGTATCCAGCTCCTGCGGAGAGACAAACGATCCAGCCGCACCGCCAAGAAGGACGGCTTGCAGCTTTCCGGTGCCGCCAACGCCGCCGGCCATTTCGATCAATTGACGCAGGGTGATGCCGAACGCGACCTCGTAGGTCCCCGGCCTCGCCACATGTCCGGAAAGGCAAAACAGGCGGTATCCCGTGGACTGCGGCGTGCCGACGCGTGCATAGGCCGCGCCGCCTTTCAGAATAATCTCTGGAATATTGGCCAGTGTTTCGACGTTATTCACGATGGTGGGCCGGCGGAATAGCCCGGACTGCGTCGGGAAGGGAGGTTTATTGCGCGGTTCGCCACGGAAACCTTCGATCGAATTAAAAAGTGCGGTCTCTTCGCCGCAAATATAAGCGCCGGCGCCGCGCCGCAGTTCGATATCGAAAGAAAAAGGTCCACCCAGAATATGCTTGCCCAGAAAATGCTGTTCACGGGCGGCCTGGACCGACTGCGAAAGGATGCGAAACGACTCGGGATATTCGCCACGTATGTAGATGAAGCCCTTTTCGGCGCCAACCGCGAATCCTGCGATTGTCAGGCCTTCGATTAACGCGAACGGATCGCCGGTCATGAGAACGCGATCCTTAAACGTCCCCGGCTCTGACTCGTCCGCGTTGCAAATCACGTAGTGGGCCGCGCCGGGGCAGCGCTGTCGAAAAACCGCTTCCCATTTTTTGCCGGTGGGGAATGCCGCCCCGCCGCGACCCAGCAGCCGCGACTCGATCACTTCCTGGACAACCGCTTCCGGCCCAATTTCCATCGCTCGCCGAAGGGCTTCATACCCCTCGGTCTTCAGGTATTCCTGAAGATTCGCGGGATCCACATGGCCCGCACGGCGCAGCAAGCGGAGCTGCGCCTCTCCAAATTGCGGCAGAAATTCCCGCAACAACGGCCGTGATTCTTTCAGGCCCTCTCCGCCTGCAACGCAGTTTTCAAGATTCGCGCGGAGCGACTGCTCCCTCGCTTGTGCAACTGCCCATTCCTTTGCCGACTTTCCCGCCGACCGCAGCAGCGCTGCTGGCGCTTGATCGCAGAGGCCGAGGCACGGGCTGCGATGCCACGCGGCTTTGCCTTCGAGGCACGGCGCATCCTCTTTCCCGAAGGCTTTTTCAAGCCGCGCGCAGAGGGATTCCGCGCCCTTCGTTCTGCAAGCAATGTCGTCGCAGACGTGCAGCGAAATTGGCGCGGTTGGCTGCATGCGGAAGAGATCGTAAAACGAGGCTACGGAATGGACTTCCGCGGGCGGTACATCCAATCGAACCGCGACGTAATTCAGCGCGCCGGGGCTCAGCCAGCCGATTTGCGATTGTAGGGAGTGAAGCACCGGCAAGAGCAGATGGCGGCGATTCGGTTCAGCGGAAGCATATTGTTCATTCAGCAGAGCATCGCGCGGTGAACCCGTCCACTGCGATGTCGGCGCCCCAAGAATAAGATCCACCGCGGATTTTTCGTTCTGTGTCGCCGCGTCGCTGGTGAGATGGAGCTCCACTCACTTCACCTCAATCTTTTCGATGGAAACCGCGGAAGCTTTAAATTCGGAGGTGCCGGATTTGGGATCGGGGGCTTCGATCGTCAAATCGTTAGTCCGAACCTGATCGGGGAAGTGCAGGGTCATGAAGGCGAGTCCGGGGCGGAGAGCTTCGTCGAAGTGTACGGGCGCTTCGACCGCGCCGCGACGGGATCGGATGCGAACGCGCTCGCCTTCCTGCAGGGCGTAGCGTTCGCCATCTTCCGGCGAGAGGTCGAGCGTTTCCGGGCGGCGCAATGGCGACGGGTATTTCCCGGTCTGCACCCCGGTGTTGTAGGAATCGAGGCGGCGGCCGGTGGTGAGTCGAATGGGAAATTCGGGGGTCAGCGTATCCACCGGGGGCTCAAGCTCGACGCAGGAAAACGGAGCGCGCGGGCCCAGCAAGGGTTTCTGCCAAAGCCGGCTGTGAAGATACTGTTCGCCGGGATGCGATTCGTCGTAGCACGGCCACTGGATTCCGCCGAGTTGTTCGAGCCGCGCGTAGCTCATGCCTGCGTGCATGGGGCTCAGGCTGCGCAGTTCGTTCCAGATATTCTCCGCAATCGGTTCACCCCAGTTGTGGCCAAGGCGGCGAGCCAGTTCAAAGAGGATAGCGGTGTCATCCATCACGCCCTTCGGCGGAGGAACTGCGGCGCGCACCCGCTGGACGCGGCGCTCGCTGTTCGTCACCGTGCCTTCACTCTCGCACCAGCCGGCGGCGCCCGGCAGCACCACATCGGCAATTTGCGCCGTTTCCGTATAGAAAAGATCCTGCGCTACCAGAAATTCCAGGTCGCCCAAAAGTTTACGCGTCCGACGCCCGTCTGCCTCGGAAGTAACCGGGTTTTCACCGAGAACATAGAGAGTTGTGAACTCATGGTGCTCCATCGCTTCAAACATCCGGGTAACGTGCATGCCCGCCTTTGGATCTACTTTTGTGCCCCAGGCTTTTTCAAACTTGGCGCGTAGCTCCGCATTTTCGACGTGCTGAAAACCGGGGAAGCGATCCGGAATGGCGCCCATGTCGCCGCCGCCCTGAACATTATTCTGGCCACGGAGAGGATTGATGCCGCTGCCGTAGCAGCCGACGTGCCCGGTAAGCAGAGCGAGGTTGATGAGCGCGAGAACATTGTCCACGGCGTTGTGGTGTTCGGTGATTCCCAACGTCCAGCACATTTGGGCGCGGCCTGCTTTTGCGTAAGCGTGGGCGGCTTCGCGAATCAGGCCAGCGGGCGCACCTGTTTCGCGCTCAGCGCGCTCCAGCGTGTAGTTTTCAACCATGGCTCGATACGCTTCGAATCCGCTTGTGGCGTGCCGGATGAACTGTTCATTGGCCAGCCCGGAATGAATGATCTCGCGCGCCATGGCGTTGGCGAGGGCGATGTCGGAGCCTACATCGAGTCCCAGCCAGATGTCGGCGAACTGGGCCGAGCTCGTGCGGCGGGGATCCACCACGACGAGTTGCGCCCCGCGGCGTGTGGCTTTCAACAGGTGGTGGAACAGGATTGGGTGCGTCTCGCGGGCGTTCGAACCCCACAAAAAAATAAAATCAGATTCCGCCATCTCCTGATAGGAGCTGGTGGCGCCGCCAGCGCCGAAGACCGCCGCCAGACCGGCGACGCTTGGCGCGTGTCAAGTTCGGTTGCAACTGTCAATGTTGTTGCACCCGATGACCGACCGCACGAATTTCTGCGCGATGTAGTTCAGCTCGTTGGTCGTTTTCGAACAGCTGAACATGCCAAACGTGCGCGGGCCGTGCTTCGCCACTTGGCCGCGCAGTCCAGCGGCAACGCGATCGAGCGCCTCTTCCCAGCTTGCCGGCCGGTGGCCGTGGGATTCGCGAATCAGCGGAGTGGTGAGCCTGCCGGCAGAGATCGAAGACATTTGAAGCTCCCTCTTGAGAGCGGGGCGGAGAGCCTTGGCCCGAAGAACGGGACCAAGGGGATTGCACCGGGGCGCTCGGTGCAACGAGCGGCTCCCGCAGCACCCTGATGTTAGCGGGAAACACCGGGCGACGACAACCCGGCCCGGATCAGAAAACGCGGTGCGACCGGCAATGCGCGAGCCAGCCTCCTGAGGCGGCTTTTTGCATCCCAGCTGAAAAGCAAGCTGCAGAGACGCCGAATGTGAACTAAAATGGAGCAAAGGCAGGGGGCTCGTAGCTCAGCGGTTAGAGCAGCGGACTCATAATCCGTTGGTCCCAGGTTCAAATCCTGGCGGGCCCACCATCACAAAACCAATCGAATGCGAGGACCATGGTGGGAGGCTGATTCGGCGCGGCCGTTTTCCAGAAGTGGCTCCCGCGAGAAAATGAAAAGGATGGCCAAGACGCTGATTGGAAGCAAATCTTCTGGCTGTTGGCAAATACTTGCCGTTGCTTTGCTCAGTCTGCTAGCTCCCTCCGCCATACCCCAGGATGCGGCCAAAAAATCCGGTCGTGAAGCCATCGGGCTTCAGAATGCAGATCCTTCAACGGGAGGCGCCAAGTTCACAGATGTAACCTCCGCCCTGGGAATAAAATTCCAGTATGTCGCGTCGCATACCTCTAAGAAATATCTCCTCGAAACAATGGGATCGGGCGTTGCTTTGTTTGACTATGACAACGATGGACGCCTCGATATTTTTGTGGTCAATGGCGCCCCGCTCAGCGATCCCACCCCCAACGGAACCATCCCACAAAAAATGGGCCCGAAAGATTGGAACCGGTTGTTCCACCAGAAGAAGGATGGAACTTTCGAAGACGTGACTGAAAAAGCCGGCCTGCAAGGAGTGGGCTACGGAATGGGAGTCGCGGTCGGAGATTACGACAACGACGGATTCGAAGATTTGTACGTAACGGCTTACGGGGGAAACAAGCTTTATCACAATAATGGCGATGGAACATTCACAGACGTAACCGAGCGAGCCGGCGTGGCTGGCAGCGGTTGGTCCACCAGCGCGGCCTGGGTTGATCTTGATGGAGACGGGTTGCTCGATCTTATCGTGCTTCGCTATCTGCAATGGGATTTCGACGACCTTTATTGCGGCGAGCACAGGGAAGGCTATCGCTCGTATTGTCACCCGGATTCCTTTCGCCCCATCGCTCCGCTCGTATATCACAACGATGGAAACGGCCATTTCACGGAGATCGCGCAAAAAGCGGGTCTCGCCATTCCCGGCAAGGGATTGGGCATCGCTTTTGCGGATTACGACCGTGACGGCCGCACTGATCTCTTTTTCGCCAACGATTCCATGCCCGAATTTCTTTACCACAACAAGGGAAATGGCACATTTGAAGAGGTGGCTCTGCAATCGGGCGTAGCGGTCGATAGCGAGGGCCACTCCTACGCGGGAATGGGCGTGGATTTTGCGGATTACAACAATGACGGACTGCCGGACATTGTCGTCACCGACCTTGCCAGCCAAATTTACGCGCTCTATCGCAACAATGGCGACGGCACGTTCAACTACGAAAGCTATCCCTCCGGCATCGGGCTGATGACCATGAAACACTCCGGCTGGGGCGCGCGATTCCTGGATTTCGACAACGACGGTTGGAAGGACCTCCTGATCACCCAGGGCCACGACCTGGACACCATCCAGCTTACATTTCCGGATCTTCGCTACAAGGAGCCGATGCTGCTGGCAAGAAACACCGGCAAGGGATTTATCGACATTTCCGCGCAAGCCGGAGAGGTTTTCCAGAAAGCGTGGGTCGGGCGCGGACTGGCGATCGGTGACATTGATGGTGACGGGCGATTGGACGCCGTAGTCACCACGAATGATGTCGGAGTTCACGTGCTTCACAACGCGACGCAGAATCAGAACCATTGGCTGACGCTAGAACTCGTTGGGCACCGCAGCAACCGGGATGCGATCGGAGCAGAAGTGAAGTTGGTCACCGCAAAAGGCTCTCAATGGGCGACCGTGACGACGGCGGGCAGTTATCTTTCTTCCAGCGACAAGCGCCTCCATTTCGGTCTTGGCTCCGAAGCGGAGGCCCGATCCATCGAGATTCGCTGGCCCAGCGGCATTCACCAGACGCTGAAAGGCGTTCGCGCGGATCAAATCCTGAAAGTGGACGAAGCCCAAACGGATCCCACCGGAAAAAGTCATCCCCAGTGATAGAAGGCTTACCGGGAGTTCACGCGCCTTTTTCGATTAAGGCTTTTTCGGAGCGAGCGCGATTGCCGCGCCCGTTCCTTCTTTCAGCGTGTGGATCGTATCCACGGCCAGACGATCAAAACGTTCCACAAGCCCGCTGGGCCACCGGACTTGCACCGTCTCGACTTTATCCATGGTGCCCAGGCCAAAGTGTACTCGCAAATCGTTTTGCGAAATGTAGCTTGAGCCGCTGCGCACTTCATCCACCAGCGTTCTTTTCCCGATTTTCAAAGTGATTTTCGCGCCGATTCCGTCTCGATTGGAACGCGTGCCAACCGCCTTGAAAGCGATCCAGTGGTTTCCTGAACGCACGGTATTCACCAGCAGGCTTGGTTTTGCATAAATATTGTTGATTACCACGGAAAGTTGTCCGTCATTCCACAGATCGCCCACCGCCAGGCCGCGCGCAGAGGTTGGCGTGGTAATACCGGGTCCAGCGGCCGCCGATATATCGGTAAATGTTCCGTTGCCGTTGTTGTGGTAAAGCACGCGCGGTTCAAGGTAACCACTCCCGAGGTGAAATTTATCCACCTCGGGATAGACGTGGCCGTTGGCGAGAATCAGGTCCGGCCAGGTGTCGTTGTCAAAATCGAAAAACATCGTGCCCCAGCCCAGGTATTGGGTATGCGTGCCGAGGCCCGCGGCAAAGGTAACGTCCGAAAAAATTCCTTCTCCGTCGTTGCGATAAAGCGTCGGTGTGTCATCGGAAAAGTTGGTTTTGAAAATGTCCAGGTGACCGTCGCCGTTGAAATCGGCGATGGTCATTCCCATTCCCGCTTGTTCGCGCCCGTCTTCGTTAAAGGAGACTCCCGCCATCACGGCGACATCGGTGAAGGTGCCATCGTGGTTGTTGCGATAAAGAATGCTGGGAGCGCTGTCGCACGCGATGTAGATATCCGGCCAGCCATCGTCGTCAAAATCAAAAGTGGAAACGCTGAAAGCGTAGTGACCGTTGGTTCGATCAATGTGCGCTTTGGTCGTGACGTCGGCAAAGGTGCCGTTCCCGAGATTCTCGTACAAAATGTTTTTTGAGCCGGGCAGTCCCCGCGGCCCGCACATTACCGGCACGCCCTTCCAGACACAGGAATTCTCCTGGCCCGGCACGGGCGTCGTGGACAAATTGAAGTCCACGTAGTTTGCGACGATCAGGTCCAGCCGGCCGTCTCGGTTGTAATCCACGAACGCGCACCCGGTTCCCCACGCTTTCCCGGATCCCGCGACGCCCGCCTTTTCCGCCACCTCCGTGAAAACCCCGTGGTCATTGTGGTACAGCCGATTTTTGCCGTAGTAGGTGACGTAGAGATCTTCCCACCCGTCGTTGTCGTAATCCCCGACGCATACGCCCTGGCCCCACCCCGTGGCAATCAATCCGGCTTTCGCGGTCACATCCGTGAACGTGCCATCGTGATTGTTGCGATAGAGATGATTGGTGGGGGCCTGATCTGCCGGGAACCCTTCGAGCGTTGTGCCGTTCACGATGAAAATATCCGGCCAGCCGTCGTTGTCGTAGTCAAAGATGGCCACGCCTGTTCCGGTTGTTTCGATAATGTATTTCTTGGTGTCCACTCCGCCGAAGACGTTTGTCGCATTCAGGCCCGCTTTTTCCGCGATGTCCACGAAATTTGCAAGATTGGAATTGTCGCCAGCCTTTGCCACCGGATTCTGGGCGAGCAGGGAACCGCCGGGCAAAAATCCGAATAGGACTGTCCAAAGCAACGCGTTCGGAAGAAACCGACGTGGGGTCACCGTTTTAACGCGCTTCAATCGGGCACCTCATGCGAGGGGATTCGCAGGCTAGGCATCATCGCACCTTTTCTGGCGTCCCGTTGCGGGGAAGCTGCCAGGCGGGAAGAAAAAAATCGTCAATCAGGCTGTTTTTCGGCGTAGCAACCGATTCCGCGGACGCATCCGCATATTTCTCCGCGTTGCGGGCGTCACCGGCGCGGCGATATGCCTGGCTCAGCAACCGCTTGGCCTGCGAGTTTCCCGGCTCCAGCCGAAGCGCTTCGAGAAGTTCGGGAATCGCCTCCTTCGCGCGTCCCAGCGTCAGCTGCGTCTTTCCCAGGTTTGCATGCGCTTCCGAATTGTTTGGGTCCAACTGAACGGCCCGCTGAAACGCCGCCAGCGCTTCCTCAGGTTTGGCCGCGCGGGCAAGCGCCAAGCCACGAAAATAACTGAGCAGAAATTTGGCCCCCAGCTTTCTCTCCGCGTCGGCAAGTTCCGCCGCCGCTTCCTCGGCGCGCCCGGTCCGGAGTAACACTTGCGCTAATCCAACGTAGCCCAACGGAAGCGGGTCTCCCGCCGTCACCAGATCACGAAATATCGTTTCCGACTCCGCGTAGCGGCCGGCCGCCAGGTACGCTGCGCCCAGCCGTAGCCGCAAGGCGTATGATTTTGGATTCGAAGCAAGTCCGTTTTGCGTTTCCGTTACTGCCTCCGGGAATCGGCTGAGTTCCATCAGTTCGCGCGTCAGATTCAGCCAGTGTTCCTCTTCGCGAGGAGCAAACTTCGCCGCTTCGCGCAGCGCGTGGACGGATTCTTCGCCATGAATCAGGTGGGCTTTTGCAATTCCAATCAAAGACCATGCCTGTGCCGATTCCGCGGATTCCGCACCTGCGGAGTGGACAGCGTTTGCATAAGCGAGCCCCTCGCCGGCGGCCTCCGCATAACTTCCGGACAACAAGTAGGCCAATGCAAGATCGAATTGCAACCACGGCGCGGGCCCTCCGCCGTGGTTTTCCTTCAGGGTTCGCAGGATTTTGATTGCCGAAGCATTTTCGTGAATGGAGACAAGCAGTGAAGCAACGCCAACGGATTGCTCGTCGTTCAAGCGTGAATTCTTAAGCTGTTCGAGGATCTTGCGGGCATCCGCGTGGCGGCCAAGGGCCACATAACCTGTTGCAGCCTGTATCAGAAAATCCGGCTCCGGGGGCAATGGCTGCCCGGAAAGTTCCAGTTCATGAAATGCGCGTTCAAACTGCTGCGCGTCCAGCTCTACTCTTCCAAGATAATAATGGGCAAATGAGTCGTCCGGCGAAAGTTCCACCGCGTGGCGTAAAGCGTCGCGAGCCTGATCCAGATTGCGCTCCGTCCAACGCAGAAATCCAAGATTGCGATACGCATCTTCCAACTGCGGGTCGAGCCGAATCGCTTCCTGATATTCCGCGGCCGCTTCCGCATTCTTTCCGGTCTGAACGAGCAGGATTCCGCGAAAATTGCGAACGCGCGCATTCTCCGGGTGCTCGCGTTCCGCGGTTGTGAATTCGGCCAGCGCGTCCTCCATTCGGTTTTCTTTCAGGGCCGTCAGCCCCCGCTGAAATGCATCCTCCTGTCCCGGCTGCTGGGATTCAACCAGGCGCGGAGGGCCTGGGCGCGCTGCGCCACAAACAAGATGAGACAAAAGGGAGAGAGCAAAGATGAAGGGCATACTATGGGTCTTCGGCGGATTTCGTTACATTACCCAAGCGTTCGGTCTGTTTTTGCAATTTCTCGTGCGATTCACGATTTAACTTTGTGGAAATCGCAAATTCTTGCGCGGCTTTCTCTTTTTCACCAAGGGCCTGGTAGGCCCTCGCCAGTTTATAGTGAACCGCCCCATCGCGATCATTTACTACAGCGATCTTGAAGTGCTCTTGCGCTTTCTGAAAGTCGCCCAACTCGGAATACGCCGTGCCCAGGTCCCTGTGGATATCCGCATTTCCCGGATTCGCGGCAAGCGCCCGCAAAAGATAGGGCAACCCTTTGCTTGGTTGATGCTCGAACAAATACGTATTGCCCAGATCGTTCAACGCACCCGCGTGGCGGGGGTTCATCGCGAGCTCCGCTTCCAGCTCGACGCGCGCTTCGGGAACTTTCAGATCTTTCCAGAGTAAATGCCCCAGGCCGTAATGAAGATTTGGCGCGGAAGGCTTCAAGGCAATTGCGGCGCGATATTCTTCAATGGCTTTTCCGTCGTCGTTCCTCGCGGCCTCCAGATCGCCCATCAACTGGTGGACGCGATACGAATCAGGATCAGCTTGATAAAGCCGAAGATACGCAGCCGTCGCCAGTTTTTCGTAGCAACGCGCCCGCCAGTAGGCTGCTTCGGCCGAGCTACCTTCGGCCGCGGTCAGGCCGTTCAGTGCTTTGAGTGCCGCGTCGGGCTGTCCCGCTTGTAGAAGCGCGCCTGCCAACCCGATTCGAAAATCAGCGGAGTTGGCCGGAGGGAAAGCCTTCCCCGCGCAAGCGGCAACGCTGGAAAACGCTTCGCGTTGCAGCTCCGCTTTCAGTTTCGCTTCATCGCAGTTACCACCGGAAACTGCTTTCCCAACAGTAGAAGCTACGAGCTCTGCCTCCGTGGTTGCTCGCGGAAAATCTCCGCTTTGCTGCGCCAGACAAGCCAGCGCCAGGTGCGCTCCGGCAGAATCAATTTTCTCCAATTCTGGTTTAAAAGCTTGGATTTTAGCGCGGGCGTCATCGGGCAGTTGCTCCGGCGCCGAATCGCCAAATCCGGTTTCTTGCAGCCCCAATATTCTTTTTGTCTGCTCCACGTCGATGCCGGCGGCTTTTTGCCAATCCTGCAAAGCCTCATCCAGGTTTCCCTCGATCAACCGTGCCTCTCCACGCCGCACCAGCGCGCGCAGGCTGTCCGGATTCCGCTGCAGCTCTTCGTTAAACTCCCGGATGGCCTGCTTCACTTTCCCGGCGTGAAGATAGACCTCGCCCATCCCGGTTCGCAAACCTGGCCGGTCCGGCGAAGCCGCCAGCGCATTTTGAAAATGGAGCACGGCGGATGGCCATTCGTTGCTCGACGCATAACTTTCCGCAAGCAACTGTTCGCTTCGTGAAGAGCCCGGCGCGACCTTCGCAAGATGCGCCGCCTCTTGCTTTCCCAATCGCTCGTACGCGCTCCCCAATAGATACAAAAGATCGATGTCGGCGGGCCGCAGTTCCAAAGCGCGATGCAGCGTGGCAACTTCCGCTTGCCACTGCCCGGCGATTTCCTGGGCCGTCGCCAGCCACTGCCAGGTGTCCGGGCGGCTCGGCTCCGCCTTCAACGCCGCCCGCAGGTAAGGAATGGCCTTCGCACCCTCGCCCATTTTGCAATAATTTACTCCCAGGAAGAAATTAGCGCCGGCAAGCGTAGGTTTGATCTTCAGCGCCCGCCGGAATTCCGTCATCGCGTCCTCGGACCGATCTTCCAACTGATAGACCAGTCCAAGATTCATGTGAACTTCCGCGAAATCCGGCGCCAGGGCAAGAACCGCCTGATACTCGCGCTCGGCCGCGACGTAATCCTTATCGCGCTGTGCCTGCTGTGCCGCGGAAAAGTGCGCCTCGATTGCGGAACTTTTCTCCGAAGTTGTCGGTGGAGTTTGTCCCGCCAAATGTGCCGAGGATATGGCCCCGAAGAAAAGCACCAAGCGCAGGAACGAAACCCCAGGAGAGAGCGAGCCTGCCATGTGATCCAGGTTAACGATTGATTTCCGCATACGGCGACTCGCAAGTTTCATTTCAGTTCTGGGGAGTGCGGGGCGATGTCTTCTCTTTTTCCAGCTTGGAAAGCTGGTCGTACTGCGCCAGTTCGTCGGCGCTCGCCTGCGCCTCGTGCAGCTCGCGATAGACCCTCGCCAGCAAATAATGAGGCTGCGCGGCGGCGGGGTCGGCCGTAATCGCCGCCTGGAACTCGGATTTCGCTTTCTGCAATTCCTTTTGCGACTGGTAACACTGCCCCAGCAAAACATGAAGCTGCGGCATATCGGGCTGGGCCTCTTTCGCGACCATCAGAAACGGCAACGCTTCTGAAAAACGCTGGTAGCGCACTGCAATATCGCCCAAATACAAATTGGTCATCGCATCGCCCGGATTTTCCCGGTAAGCCTCCTTGAAAGCTTTCTCCGCCGGCTCCATCTGCCGCTGCGCCCAGTAAGCCACTCCAATCAGGAATTGCATCCCCGGAGCGTCCGGGCGCTTCGTCAGTGCTTTCTGATATTCCGCAATTGCGTCGGAATAGCGCTCCTGATCCGCGTAGACTTCACCCATCAACGCGTGAAGCTGAAAGGATTCCGGGTCTAACGCCTTCAGCGCCTCGATCGAATGCAGCGACGCGTTCTTATGCAGCCGCGCCAATTCGTAGAGAGAATCCGCGTCCCGCGGATCCTGCGCGAGAGATTGATTCAGGTGGGAAATTGCATCGTCGATGCGGCCTGCCGATTGCAGCGCCAGCCCCAGATAATATTGCGTGCGTGGATGCGGCCTTGGAGTTTTCAGTTCTCGCTGGAACCAGTCGATGGCAGGAAGAAACTCATTTTTCCCAAAGTACGAAAGCCCAAGAAAAAAATTCACTCCTTTGTAATTGGGGTCGACGGCCAGAACTTGCTTGAAAAGCCGGATGGAGTCGTCGAACTTGAGCTCGGTCTGTTCCAGAACACCCAGGCGCTTCAAAATCTCCAGATTAGCGGGAGCAAGCGCCAGCGCCTGGCGGTACGTGTTTTCCGCCGCCTCGTACGTTCCCGCATTTTCTTCTCCACGCGCTTTCTCCAGCAACGCGTCAACATCGCTTGGCGTTTGCGAGGCCCGCGCAAGTCTTCCCGTGCCGCCCAGGAAAAAGGCCAACCATATAGCCGCCGCGACCCAACGCGCGGCCCGGCGCCAAGCAAAATCGGAACCTGGCGCTGAATGCTTCAAAGCTGTTGAATACTCGCGGGACAATCCCATGGCCTCTGCTTCATGCGAACTCGCGGAAGTATAGCAAGCCCGCCAATTGTTTCTTGGCAATGCGGCAAGCGGCCATGGCTCCGGCCTGAAATTCCAAAGCCTATGGGATTCGACGTACCGCAACGAGAGTAGTGGTATTCGGCGCTCCCGAAACCGTCCGCGATCGGATCAGCGCCTCAAACCAGATGTTTTGCGCGCGGTTTTCCGCATTGGAGATTCCCAGGGCGTTCATCAACTGGCGCTGATTTTCCGGATCCGCAAGAAACCGTCCCGCGGCCTCCGTCCCTTCCTGTTGCAGCCCTTGCAGGACCAGCACGCTTCCGTCGTGCGTGGCGTTGGGGAGCAGCGAAATCGTTGCATAATCCTCTCCCATTGTGCCGGTCCATCGCAGTCCTTCATATTGCGCCTGCTCCCCTGGCAGCGGGTTCCTGTTCACGAACATTTTGGCGCTGTTGCCCACCACGCCTTCACTTTCACGGAAATTCAGCTTGTCTTGCAGCAGCGTCACCCACGGATTCGATCCCGGGCTACCGATGAACACGTAGTTGTCGTGGTCCAGGTCGCGCAACCTCAAGTCTCTCGGATATCGGACCAGCACCTGGGTCTGCAGAGGTCCCGCCAATCGGTACAGCGCCACCACGTCCGCCACATCCGCGAATGAAGTGAGCGTCGAGTTGGAAAGGTATTCGCTCAGACGGGAGTTCGCCGCGCCGATCTTGCTGGCTTCCGGGCCCTGCAAAAATTCCCGGTGAAGGTATTGATCCAGCGACCCAGGCTTGCTGGAAAGTATCCGCGCCATCCCATAATTGCTGTCCGCCACGACGATGATGGTCTGGTGCCGCGAATCGAAGATCTGGGAAAACGGCCAGGAAAGCGTGGGGGGACCAGCGACGGCGCTGCTCGCTCGGTGGGTAATCGCGCGATACGCCAGCACTCCGCATGTCAACATTAGAGCGGCGCAGAGAACCCACGGCAACATCGCCCAGCGATACCAGGCCGTTGCCGGGTTCGCTCTTGGTTCAACCGCCGCAAAAAGCGGCTCCGCCTTCGGTGCCGTTCGAAAGACCGGTGCGTAAGAACCTTTGGGAATTTCCAGGACCACCGGTTCGTTCCGGCCGTCCTCGTTGAAATATTCGTGAAGTTTCAGCCGCAATTGCCGCACATGCACCCGCACCGAGCTGTCTTCCAGCGGGCTGTAATCGGATGGCTTGTGAAACAGCGCGTTTCCGATGTGTTGTTCGGTCAGTTCGTGGGCGTTGCCGTGCAACGTCTGTTCGGCGATGTACTGCAAAAGTTCGCGCAGCCGGGTGCTCTTCTGAAAATGGGGGCTGGATACGATTCTTTGGACGAGCTGCCAGCGCTCATCCGTTTGCAGGTCCAGCATTGCCGGGGCTTGTGCGGCGCTCATAGTGATTGGGGCCAGTGACTATCAGGTTTTTCGATTGGGCGAAACGATGCTACCACATACTTTTGCGGGCTGGAAAGCCTAACCCGGGTCTTTCAGACAATTTCGCTTCTTGGCGCCTAAGTAAACGCCGGTGATTCACCTGTGAAACCCTTGGCTTGCGGGGGGAATCTCGCAATTATCTGTACAATCTCCATCTATCCTGTAACTCGAAATTCAGGCGGCATCCAGGAGATTGCAACACCGGCACCCCTCGAAGAGCGAAAGGCACTGTTCATAAGGCATGGCACAGAAATTTATTTCGCGACGCCGGTTCCTTGGGAATTCGATCAGCGGTAGCGTGGCCGCCGGGCTTGGTTTAGGAGTCGAGCCGTTGCGTGCCGCCATCTCAGCGGGAGATTCCAGCTCGCAGGGTCTGTCCTTGAATGTTAGCGGCGACCCAACCCGGGGCTTCGGCGCTGATCTCCTGTTCAAGAGCCAACCAGTAGCCCGCCACAATCAGGGTGGGGAATTTTCCGCGATTTTCCAGAATGAAGATCGCAGCGTCGAGGATCGTGTCGAAAACTGGAAGGCGTCGGCGTGGACCGGTGACGCCACGCACGCGACTCTGAGCGGCGAGTGCAGATTAAAAAACCTGAACGCTACCGTGTTGGTCCAGGTGGAATATGAACGCATCACGCCCCGCGTGGTGCGCAAGAAGATCCGCCTCCGCCAATCCGACATGTTCCTGATGTTCTATCAACTGAGCAACCGCCTGGAGCCAATTGAAAAGCCCGCGAAGCTCTGGAGCTTCGACCAGTTAGACTGGCAAGGCGAACCCGCCCACGAATGTTTCCCCGCCGCTGGGTTCCGCCAGCAGAATGGCCTTTGCCTTGGCCTGCTCACCGATTCTGGCTATCGAAATCAGTGGACGCGCGTCGTCCGCCGCGACGGCAAGCCAGTGAAACCGGCGCCCGCGCGCATTCCCGACGCCAACCTTTATATTGGTTCTACACAAGGCCAGCGCCGCGACGGCAATTTCTTCATCCGGCAGACCTTCGGCGAAGTGACGCAGCAAATCTACACCGAGCAACCTGCGCAGGCTGTGGCCCTGCCAGAACTCTCCTTCTGGAAAAAGACAGGCAGCGCTTCCCTCGATCGGCGTGATGGCGTGGCCGTTGTCTCCACGCGGAGTGCGGACGATGGCGTGCTCATCCCGCTCCCGAAGACGAGCTCCGCTGTCCTCTCCTTGCGGATGGAATACCGTTCCTCCTCGCAGGTGGCGCTGCAGGTCTGGAGAATGGATGAGGGATTGCAAAAACTGCGAAACATCACTCTCTACAACGATGCCGCTCCCCAATCACCGGCAGCGTGGAGTACATTTGAAACCACCGTGTTCGTTCCGGGTTCTCAGGCTTGCGACCATGCGCTCTTTCTCTCCGTCGCTCCTTCCGAGCAAGCGTTGAACCTGGAGGCGCCGGGCGGCGCTGAAAAATTTGAAGTGCGGGGACTGCAGGTCCGCCCCGTCCCCACCCGCACTGAGCCATACCACCGGTTGGAAATGGATCGTCCGGCCGAGAAAACAGTTTTTGTTTTTGCCGATGAAAACGTTCCCGATACAATTCGCGGCCACCGGCTTGCCAGCCAACTGCATCTTGCCGACGGCCTCGACTTCCAGGGAGGCGATACCGAAAAGGTGGTCTATGCCGATTTGATGATGCTCACCTGGATCGCCGGGCCCGAAACTTTTCGCCCAATCCTTGCGCCGAGCATCTGGTATTCCGCGGCCGGCGAAATGTATCTCCGCGACAGTTTTTTTGCCCTCAACGGGATTCACAACCGCGAATTAAATGAACGTGTGTTTAGCCTCTGGGGCGAGAATCAGGGGCCGGATGGCTCGATCAACACGCTCATCGAACCCAATCTCGCCAATGTCGAGCGCAAATCCAACGATTCCACGCCTCTATGGCTGATGTGGGCGCTTCTGAATCGCCGTCGTTTCGGCACCAGCTTGCCCATGGATCAAGTGCGAAAAGCCGCCGAATATTGCCTGCGAACATTTGACCCGCGCCGCGAAGCGGTCTGCCACGCTCAATTTGTTATGGGCCAACTGGACGTCATCCGCTATCCGGAGGGCACCTCAACAATCTGCGAAAACCAGGGCATGCTGGCTGTCACACTCAGGACCATCAGGGAACTGCACATTCCTGGAGTGAGTGAAACTCTCTCCGAAGAATACATCGGCCGTTCAGAATCGCTCTATCGCGGCTATTACGACCCCGAGCGAAAATTCCTTCGCCCGGCCCGCGACATCTCCGATGCCATCGGCTTCGCGGAGATTTTCCCGGAATATCTCTCGCTCATGCTCTTCAACAGGAAAATTCTCACCGACCAGATGGTCGTCAACCATCTTGATCGCATCCCGGCAATCCTGCGGAGAAGCGATTGCCCGTACCCCGAGGCAGGCGGCACCGTGCGTCCAATCCTGATCGGCCTTCCCAATGGGCGAAACGACTGGGGCTATTTCACCAGCAAGTGGCACCCGATGATCAGCGATTCTTTCGCGGCGAATTACGCCAACCGTGCCATGGACGGAATCTATTACAACGGTGGCAGTTGGATGCGCAGCGAGATCTGCGGCTATGTCACCGGCAAGCTGCATGGCTGGGCTGGCGCCCACAAGGCCATCGCAAACCGCCTCTGGGCGGAGATCAATATCGCCCCGGAGTTTCCGACCAGCCATGAGTATCTCGCCACCGATCCAACTCACCCGTTTTTCGGTTATCACCGGGTTTTTGCTTGGAATTCTTTCATCCTTCAGGCTTTGGAACAGGCCGGACTCCGCTCCCCGGCGATGGATCCTGACTATGCGACGGGCCGGCATATCTGATTTTTCATAGAAAAACTCCAAGCTCCCCAGGCGGTTACCGCTTTTCCATACCTGCCGTGGCGATCTTCGCGCGATAAAAGGTGAATCACAATGAATTCACGTGTTACACCCTTGCGTTGGAACCTCCGCAAGACCGAGTATCCACCTACGTCCTGCTAGTAGTGTAAAAACACTAGCTTCTGGGGTAGTTCGTGAATCTGGTTCGTTTGGGGTGATCAGTACTGGACCTAAGCGCTCAATTCATCTCCTGAATCGTTTGCGGCTTAGGCAGCTCCTGGTCAATGTGGTAAGGGGGAAGTCCATGAAGAAGGTCATTTATACATTCATATTTATAGCACTCATATTTTCCTTTGCGCGCTCTCTCCGCGCGCAGACCACCAACGGCAGCATCGAGGGCTCCGTCACCGACCCCAATGGCGGAGCTGTTGCCGGCGCCAGCGTCACGGCCCGTAATTTGGATACGGGCCTGACGCAGGCCACCACCACCACGGAAGCTGGCATCTACTCACTGCCGAATCTCCCTCCCGGTCGTTATTCCGTCACAGTCGAGGCGCCTAATCTCAAGAAGCACGCGCAAGAAGGCGTTACCGTAACGACCGGGACTGCTATCTCGCTGAATATCCCCATGCAACTCGGTGCCGTCTCGGAAAGTGTGACGGTCACGGCCGACGCCACTCAATTGCAGACCACCACTTCCGAAATCGGCGCCACCGTCTCACCAACTTTGGTTTCCAACTTACCATTGCAAGTCTCAGGCACGGTCCGCAACCCGGTGCAATTCATCGGACTCATTCCAGGGTTCGTGGGCACAATTGGAAACACAGCGGGGAGCAACGCCACAGACGATTTTAAAGTGAACGGCGGCCAGGAGGGTGGGACCGACATCCTGGTCGACGGAGTTTCCATCTCACTGGTATCTCCGAATACGCAATGGAACAAGGGAGTTTCCACGGACGCCGTGGATGAATTTCGCGTGCTGCAAAGCAACTTTTCCGCTGAATACGGACAAGCCGGCGATGGCATCGTTAGCCTCACGGTAAAATCCGGCACCAACGAACTACACGGCTCCGGCTATGATTTCCTGCGGAACAGGGAACTGGACGCGAACAACTGGTTCAATAATTTTCGGGGGGCGAAACGGTCCATAGACACTCAAAATGACTTTGGGGCCACTCTCGGCGGTCCGGTGTGGATCCCCAAACTTTACAACGGCAAAAACAAAACCTTCTTCTTTTTTGCCTATGAGGGCTTCCGCTTCAGCACCGGCGGCTCGAATCCAGTCAGCTTCCCTAACGAAGATTTCAAAAGCGGCAACTTTGCCGCGCTCTGTACCGCCGGCTTTAATGGCAACGTTTGCAAAGACCCCACCCAGCAACTTTATGATCCCACAACGCACGCTGCGATCCCCGGCGACATTTTGACTAATGATCCGAATTTCACCCCCAGCGTTGTGATGACGAATGTTTTCAACTTGTTGCCAAAAACGAACGGACAACTTACCAACAACGTTATTGACGAAACGATTTCCCGCACCACGGCGGACCTCTATGACGTGAAAATTGATCACAGTTTTTCCGACAAACACCGCATTTCGGGTGGATTCGATTACGACCATACCCGCCAGGGAGGAATTTCCAGCTTGGGCCCCATCTTCGGGCAAGGCATCCCGCAGGACACTCGCTATGCACGCATCTCTGACAATTACGTTATCTCTCCCACAATCGTGAACCAGGCCCTCTTCGGTTTTAGCCGCCGCTCCCGCGGTGAAGTCTCGAACAGTATTGGCCAGGGTTACCCGGAAAAAATCGGGCTGACCGGTGTGAATAACACTACGTTTCCCTGCATCAAGTGGGGAGATACCCCCTATAACGTAAACAACTGCGGGGCTTCCCAGTTTGCCGACAACGTTTATCAAATCAACGACGCCGTGAGCTGGATCAAGGGCAAACACTCTTTCAAGTTCGGCGGCGAAATTCGCATGTTGCAATTCAACGAGCGCCGTCTTACACAAAGTTCCGGGGAGTTCGATTTCGCCGCCGCGCAGACCAACAGCACCGGAACCGCGGCCGGGACCGGTGGTAACTCCGTGGCCAGCTCGCTTTTCGGTCTGTCAGACTCCACCACCCTAAACTATGGTGCGGTCCACGGAGTCCGCTACAAGGACTTCGCCATGTATGCGCAAGACTCATACAAACTCAATTCCAAGCTGACACTCAACTTCGGCCTTCGGTATGACGTGAAAATTGATCACAGTTTTTCCGACAAACACCGCATTTC
>DATLVJ010000653.1:0-19772 GCA_035577585.1 Candidatus Limnocylindrales bacterium | reverse complement strand
AGACCTCGAAATGTTTTGATCTTGCCTCGGTCCCTCCGTCCCGGTGAAGCACGCGGGACGCAAAAAGCTCGCCCCCTGGCCGGCGCGCCAAAATTCGGCGCGGAAGAAAAAACCGGCCGCTCCGGTCGGGATGACAGAGAAAGAAAAGGCAACCCAAGAGGGGCGGGGTGAGAGAGGAACAAGACGGAATGAAAGAGTAGAGAGTTGGTGGCGTTAGATCGTAAGAGCCCACCCTTCGCAAAAAGCGCGAAGGATGGGGCACCCTCAAGTTCATTCGTTGGGAGAAGCAACAGGAAATCGAAGGGCATAGCCAGGAATGGCTGTGCCACTTTTATTTGGTGGCCACTGGTAGTTCGATGAAGGTGAGTTGGGTGGGGGTGTGGTAGATGCGCTGGGTGGCTTTGCGGTAGTCGTCGGGCTTGGCCCAGAAGATGTTGGGGACGTAGGTTTGGGGGTTGCGGTCGTAGAGGGGAAACCAGCTGGACTGGACCTGGACCATGAGTTTGTGGCCGGGGAGGAAGACGTGGTTCGCGGTGGGCAGCGCGAAACGGTAGAGGAGCGGAGTGTCGCGCGGAATGGATTTTGGATTTTCGAAACTTTCGCGATAGCGGCCGCGGAAGATGTCGGCGGCAATCATCAACTGGTAACCACCCATGTTGGGCTGGCCGGCGACTTCATCAGGATAGACGTCGATTAGTTTGACGACCCAGTCGGAATCGGTGCCGGTGGTGGAAGCGATCAGATTGGCGATGGGCTGGCCGCTGATTTTGAGCGGGTCTTTTAGTTCGTCGGAAATGAAGGTGAGGACGTCGGGGCGACCGGAGGCTTCGCGCTGGTCGTCGACGAGCCATTCGGGCCAGGTCATGCCGTTGTCGTAGCCGACAGGCTGAATCGGACGCGCGCGGAATGGAACGGGCTTGGCGGGATTGGAAACGTATTCGTCGTAGGCGGCGTCGTCTTTTGCGGGAGCGGAGAAAGTTAGTTTGAGGCCGGAGGAAAGATAGAGAGGCGTGGGCTTGACGGTACAGCCGGTGGAACAGCCGGAAGGCCAACCGTTGAGCTTGAGCCAGCGATTGGTGCCGGTTTCAAAGGCGTTGACAGGCGCGACTTCGGATTGCGGGGCGCCATCTTTGAGATAACGCGCGAGGAAGGGGCGAAGAATTTCCTGGCGGAAATAGAGGCCGGTGTCACTGCTGAAGTGCAATGCGCCGAGGGTGCTGGCGTCTTCGATTTCCTGGCCATGATGCCACGGGCCAAGGACGAGGAATACTTTGTCGTTGGCGGTGTCCTTGGGCTTGAGGGCTTTGTAGAGGGCTGGCGCGCCGTAGATGTCTTCCTGATCCCAGAGGCTGTCGACGATCATGGTTGGAACTTTGAGAGGTTGAGCGGCGAGGATTTTGTCCATGGCCTGCTGCTGCCACCAGGAATCGTAGCTCGGGTGCTCGATGAGTTTTTTCCAGAAGCCGAGTTGCTCCATGCCGTGTTCGCGGCCGAGTTCGCCGGCTGAGCCTGCGCGCATGTAGAGGTCGTAGTCGTCGTGAACTCCGGACCACCATTTGATTTCGTTCTTGCGAGTGCCCACCTGTTCGTAGATGTAGGGGAGGTTTTGCTGGCGGAAGGCGCCGTTGTGGAACCAGTCGTCACCCATCCAGCCGTCAACCATGGGATTCATGGGGACGGCAACTTTCAGCGCGGGATGTGGATTGACGAGGGCCATCAGCGGAGTGAAGCCGTCGTAGGAGATGCCGAGGATGCCGACTTTGCCGTTGGATTCGGGAATATTTTTGACGAGCCAGTCGATGGTGTCGTAGGTGTCTGTGGAATGATCGACGGGCGAGGGGTTGAGCGGGCCGTGGAGAGGGCGGGTCATGACGTAGTCGCCTTCGGAATTGTATTTGCCGCGGACATCCTGGATGACGCGGATGTAGCCGTCTTCGACGATCACTTCGGTGGCGTTGTCGTAGCCCCAGAGGGAGGGACCGAGATGGGAGCTGTTTTTGCGGGCGACCTGATCGTCGGCGTTATAGGGAGTGCGGGTGAGGAGGATGGGAGCGTTTTTGGCGCCTTTGGGGACGATGATTACGGTGTGGAGCTTGACGCCGTCGCGCATGAGGATCATGGCGTCGCGGCGCTCGTAGTCGAAATCTTTTGTGACAGGTTGGAAGTGGGCGGGGGTTTCGCTGGGGAGAGTGGAGTTGTCGTTCTGCTGGGCGGCGGCGTGTAATGGTGAGGAGAGAGTTAAAAATATTCCGCAAATTGCGGTGACCAGAAATCTCACCCAAAAACTGATGTTCGATGCGCTACGGATCATCCGATTCTCCCCCTCGCCGATCGGGCGATGCGGTTCTTTGGTATATGAGTAAGCATTTGACCCTCAGAAAGAGCAAGAAGGCGGCGGAAAGCCGCCCCTACACTGGATTGCTGGGCCACTTAAAAGTGGCCGCTACAGGGCCGGAGCGGATTATAGACGAATAACGCCGTTGTGTCCGATTACTGGTGGTGTTCCCACGCTCAGCAAAGGGCTACACTTTCGGAATGGCGCACGCGGTGATGTCACCACAACTTCCCTTTCCACCTGGGCCGAAGGGGAATTTTTTTCTAGGGAGCGCGCGGGAACTGGCGCGGAGCTGGCCGGGACATTCGGAGCGGTGCGCGCGCGACTACGGCGACGTTGTCTGCTACCGCTTCCTGCACGTTCCGATCTGCCAGCTTACGCACCCCGATTACATTGAGTATGTGCTGGTGAAGCACGCGGCGAATTTTCACAAATCGCGGGATTACGCGGCATTTAAATTTTTTTTGGGCAATGGACTGCTGACGAACGAAGGGGCTTCGTGGCGGAACCAGCGGCAACTGGTCCAGCCCGCATTTCGTCATGAAAATATCGCGGCGTATGCGGAAATCATGGCCGATTCGGCGGCCGCGCATTTGTCACGCTGGAAAGATGGGGAGAAGCGCGACGTGCATCAGGAGATGGGGGAGCTGGCGCTGGACATCGTGGCGAAATCACTGTTTGGGGCAAATGTCGGCCACGCGGCTGAAACGATCGGCGAAGAAGTAGCGGCGGTGATGGAACGGTTTTTCGCGCAGGCAGCTATGTCGTTTCTGCTGCCGGACAAGTTTCCGATTCCGAAGACGCCGCGGTTGATGCGATCGAAGAAGCGGTTGGACAAGGTGGTGCTGTCGATAATCCGGGAGCGACGTGAGAGTAAGACTCCCGCAAACGATTTGCTGCAGCGGCTCCTGGACGCGCGGAACGAACAGGGAGAGCGGATGACCGAGGAGCAACTGCGCGAGGAAGTGATGACGCTGTTCATCGCGGGGCATGAGACGACGGCGAACGCTTTGACGTGGACGTGGTATCTGCTGTCGCAAAACTCCGACGTGGAGAAGAAATTAGCGGTGGAATTGGACCTGGTCCTGGAGGGCCGAGCCCCGGCGCTGGCGGATTTACCGCGGCTGCCCTACACGGAGATGGTGCTGAAGGAATCGATGCGGCTTTATCCACCCGCGTGGGGAGTGGGGCGACGGGCGCTGGAGGATTTTGAAGTCGGCGGATACCGAATTCCGGCGGGCACGAACGTTTTCCTGCTGCAGTGGGTGACGCACCGCGACGCGCGGTTTTTTCCGGAGCCGGAACGATTTGACCCGGAACGTTGGCGCGACGATCCGATTCGAAAGGGCAAGATACCGCGGTTCGCGTACTTCCCTTTTGGAGGAGGGCCACGGGTGTGCATCGGGGCGGGATTCGCGATGATGGAAGCGATACTGCTGTTGGCGACGATTGCGCAGAGGTATCGGTTTACATTGGCGCCGGAGGCGGTGGTTGCGCCGTTTTTTAGTATTACCTTGCGGCCGAAATATGGATTGCCGATGCGGGTTCACCGGCGGGAGGCCTAGCGGGGGGTGGATTGTGGAGTGCGAGAAAGCGCCCGCCGCAGACGGCGGCCGCTACAAAGGCGGGAGAAATACAAAAAGGCGGCGTAAAGCCGCCCCTACATTGGAATGCAGGGCCACCTGAAGGTGGCCGCTACGAGTGCGCTAGAAACCGGGTGGGTGCTCGGCTACTACGTTGAAGGCGCGTTCTAGGGCCAGGCCGGCGCGGCCCAGGGTGCCTTCTTCGAAGAGGCGGCCAATCAGAGTTATGCCATGGGGTACGCGGCGGGGAGGGTTGAATTTCGGGATGGGGCGACTGGGGTCGGGGGCCCAGTCGGTCCGGGCTTCGGTGACTTCGACGAAACCGGCGCGCATGGTGAGCGAGGGCTGGCCGGTGAAATTGGTGATAGTAAGCATTTCGTCGCGGAGTGAGGGGACGAGGAGCAGGTCGACTTCGGAAAAGACACGGGCCATTTCTTCGGCGACACGGCGGCGCAGGCGATCGGTTTGGACAAAATCGACGGCGGAGAGGAAGCGGGACTGACGGAAGAGGTTTGGCCAGGCATCGTAGGTCTGGACTTTGAGTTGGTCGGCTTCGCCGCTCAGGGTGAGTTCTTCGAAAGCGGCGGCGCCTTCGGCGAAGAGAATGAGATTGAGGGATTGGTAGGGCCAATCGGGAATGGAAATTTCGACGGGGGTCATGCCGATTTTTTTTACTGTTTCGAGTGCGGCGCGATCGACGTCGGTGGCGGGAGCTTCTTTCATCCACTTAGGGAAATAGCCTACACGGAGGCCTTTCACGCTGGCGTCGGCGTCGTAGTCGAGTTTGCTGGGGACGGATTGGAGATCGCCGGGATCAGGGCCGCTGATGGCGTTGAGGACGAGCAGCGCATCTTCGACGCTGCGGGTCATGGGGCCGAGTTTATCGAGCGACCAACAGAGAGTCATTGCACCGGTGCGGGGGACGCGGCCGTAGGTGGGACGCAGGCCGGTGACGCCGCAACGCATGCTGGGGGAGACGATGCTGCCGCCGGTTTCGCTGCCGATGGAGAAGCCGACGAGTCCCGCGGCGGTGGCGGCGCCCGGGCCGGCGCTGGAGCCGGAGGCACCTTCTTCGAGGAGCCAGGGATTGACGGTTTGGCCGCCGAACCAGATGTCGTTGAGGGCGAGAGCGCCGAGGCTGAGTTTGGCGACGAGGACGGCGCCAGCGGCGTGGAGGCGTTTTACGACAGCGGCGTCATCTTTGGGAATGCGATTGCGGAAAGGTTCGGCACCGTAAGTGGTGGGGATTCCCGCGGTGTCGAGAAGATCTTTGCCGCCCCAGGGAATACCGTGGAGCGGACCGCGATATTTTCCTGCGGCGATTTCGGCGTCGGCCTGCTTTGCTTGCGCGAGGGCGAAATCCTTGGTGAGCGTGATGACGCAGCGGAGTTTCGGATTGAACTGCTCGAGACGCTTCAAATAAATTTGGGTGAGGCGTTCGGAGGTGATTTGGCGCGTTTCGACCCAGCGGGAGAGGCGGGTGACGGGAGAGAAGGCGATTTCGTCTTCGTTTTTGGGGAGCGGGCCGGGATCGGTTTTGGCGCGGATAAATTGGTTGCGGTCGGGGCCGGCTTTGCGACCGGGGAGAACGGGATTCCAACTGGAGTACGGGGCCACGGAAGAAGGTAGCTCCACTTTGTGCGGGCCGGTGCGGCGCTCGTAGACGGAGGCTAGGTTTCCGCGCCAACTGGAGGCGGCCATTTCGAGTTGTGGCTTGGTGAGTTCGACCTGGACGAGTTTTTCGGCTTCGGTAAAGGTGTTGACGGAAACTTGCGGGCCAACTCCGGGGCCGGTGCCGAAGGCGGGTGGCGCGCCCGCGGGCTGTTGCTGACCGGGATCCTGCGCTTCCGCGGGGGCGACGCCTGCCGCGCTTGCCGCTGCTGCTGCCAATCCGACCGCCGTCTCCGTTAGAAATTCACGCCGTGTTTTCGCCATGTGGCCTCCGGGCAAGCATTCTACCCCAGACTTCACATTGTGAGTCTACCGGTCAGAGTACCAGCGCTTGAGTTCCGCACAGTTTCCCGCCGCTACATGGTCAGGACTTTTCCATGATGGTACAATATATGCTACCATTACACATGTGCTGAATATCCGCGAATACCAGGATCGGGCTGGCGATAGTCCCTTTCGGGAGTGGTTCGACGAACTGAATTCGGAGGCAGCGAGGAAGATAACCATCGCGGTTTATCGCTTGGGACTTGGCAATCTGTCAAACATAAAAAGTATCGGAGCAGGTGTGCACGAATGCAGGATCAATTTTGGCCCCGGGTATCGGGTCTACTTTGGCAGGGAAGGCGAGCAAATTGTGATTCTGCTTGGTGGCGGCACCAAGAAACGACAGCAGAATGACATTCGACTCGCGATCGAACGCTGGCAGGAGTACAAGCGGATGAAAAAGCAGCAGAAAGAGGAATGAAGATGGCACTAACAAAAGATTTCCGAGCGACGGTTCAAGCGCGAGTCAAACGCGATCCCGGCTTCCGACAGGGCCTTCTGGGCGATGCCATCGAAGGCCTTCTCGCGGGGGATGTCGCGATGGGAAAAGAACTGCTGCGCGATTACATCAACGCCACGGTCGGTTTTCCAAAACTTGCTACTCACACAAAAATTCACGCCAAGACTCTCCATCAAATGTTTGGGCCGTCGGGGAATCCCACGGCCCGCAACCTATTTGAGATCGTGGCATATTTGCAGCGGGCAGAGGGCGTTTCGTTCCAATTGCGTTCAACGCACAGTTCCGGACAGGTTAAGAAACGGCCACGCTCTTCCGGAGGGAGACGAGTCTCTCCCATTGCCGCGAGAAGGTAGTACAAAGCAATCGAGGGACCTGGACTCTGGCTCTGGTCCGCACCCAACTTTTCTACTGCTATACTGAATTTTTGGCCCCAACATTCCATTCAAACTGAGGGAACGTGTATCTGACACTTCTGAAGCGGCTGCGGGAAACGCTGGCCGGGCATATTCGCGAGAAATATGGCGTGGAACTTACGGTGGTTCTGGAGCGGCCGCCGAAACTGGAGATGGGCGAGGCTGCGTCTCCGGTGTGCTTTGAGCTGGCGAAACGGTTGAAGAAGGCGCCGCGGCAGATTGCGCAGGAGATTGCCACTTCCCTGCCGAAGATGGAAGGCATTGGGCGGGTGGAGGTTGCGGGGGCGGGGTATCTCAATGCGTTTTTCGATCGGGCGTGGTTTTGGGAGAGTGCGGGCAAGGAAGTAAGTGGCCCTTCGCATTCGCTCGGGGCAAGCGCACGAAAAAGGGTGATCGTCGAGCACACGAGCATTAATCCGAATAAGGCGGCGCACATCGGGCACCTGCGGAATGCGGTGCTGGGCGACACGATGGTGCGGTTGCTGCGGCATACGGGGCACGACGTGGCGGTGCAGAACTATATTGATAACACCGGGGTCCAGGTGGCGGACGTGGTGATCGCGTTCGAGCAGATGGAGAAGAAATCGCTGGCGGAGGTGAGGGCTCTGGCGGCGGAAAAGAATTTCGATTATTTGTGCTGGGACCTGTATGCGAAGGCGACGCAATTTTTTGAGGAAGATAAGACCCGCGCGGGGAAGATGCGCGGAGAGACGCTGAAGGCGATTGAGGCGGGTGAAGGCGAGACGGCGGAGATGGCCACTGTGATTGCGGACGCGGTTGTGGGATTTCATTTGCGGACGATGGCGCGGCTGGACATTTTTTATGAATTGCTGGCGCGAGAGAGCGAGATTCTGCATTTGCATTTTTGGGATGCGGCGTTTGAGAAATTGAAGGCGAGCGGGGCGATTCAGCTGGCGACGAGCGGGAAGAACGCGGGTTGCTGGGTGATGCCTTGGGGGAAGGAGGTTGATGAGGTTAAGGAAGCAAAGGAGGTAAAGGAGGTAAAGGAAAAGAGCGGGGCGGACGTTGCGGCAAGCGACGAGGAGGATCAGGCGAAGATTATTGTGCGGTCGAATGGGACGGTTACGTACGTTGGGAAGGATATTGCGTACCAGCTTTGGAAATTTGGGTTGCTGGGGAAAGATTTTCATTATCGCCGGTGGCCGAATGCGCCGGACGCGAAAGAGTTGTGGGCTACGACCGCTGGAACGAACGAGACGGGGGCGCCACATTTTGGGGGAGCCGAAGCGGTTTATAACGTGATTGACGCGCGGCAGGCTTACCTGCAGGAAGTGGTGGCGGAGGGATTGCGCGCGCTGGGGCATGCGAAGGAAGCGGAGAATTCGATCCACTTTGATTATGAGATTGTGGCGCTGACACCGCGGTGCGCGGCGGAGATGGGGTATGAATTGTCAGCGGAGGATGCGAAGAGGCCGTACGTTGAGGTGAGCGGAAGAAAAGGATTTGGAGTTAAGGCGGATGACCTGATTACGCGCATGCTCGCGGCGGCGGAAACGCGCGTTTTGCAGAAGCACACCGAGATGGCGGGAGCCGAACTGAAGCAGACAGCGAATGCGCTGGCGGTGGGAGCGTTGCGGTTTTTTCTGCTGAAGGTTACGCGGAACACGATTATTGCGTTTGATTTTGAGGATGCGTTGAGCGCGGAGGGAGAGACCGGGCCGTATTGCCAGTATGCGATCGTGCGGATTCGGGGGATTCGGCGGAAAGGCGCGGAAGTTGCGGGAACGCGGCGCGAAATCAGTTCGCAAACTTTGAAGAAAATTATGGAAGGGCCGGAGAGCAATGCGATCTGGGAGGTGCTGCTGGCCTCGGGGTCGCTGGATTTCGCGGTGGATGCGGCGATTGGGGCGCAGGAGCCGGCGTTTGTTTCGAAGTATGCGTTTCAGCTGGCGCAGGCGTTTAACAATTTTTACCACAAGCACCATATTTTGTCGGAAGCGGATGAGGAGAAGCGGGCGTTTTTGCTGGGGTTGACGGAATTGGTGGAGAGGCAGTTGGTGGCGGCGTTGGAGTTGTTGGGGATGGAGGCGCCGGAGAAGATGTAGAAGAAGGAGCACAGCCAGGAATCATCCCGCAAATGCGCGGGATGGGGCGGCGGTGGCTGTGCCACATGAGTAGGAGATAGGTGGAGTTTCGGGTGGAGTGTTTGTTGGTGGGTTGGGTTAGTGCGTAAAAGCGGTGGCAGACCCACCGCACTCCAAAGTAAGAACGGCCCGCCACGGTCGGCGGGCCCTACAAGGCAAGAGAAACCCGAGAGGGCGGGCCAAGGCCCGCCCCTACAAAGGCAAGAAAGAATCAAGAAGGCGGCGTAAAGCCGCCCCTACATGAAATTAGGATTGGATGTGGGCTTCGATGAACCAGAGGTCTTTGTCCATTTCGCGGGTGATGCTGGTGAAGAGGTCGACGGTGATGGCGTCTTCGAGATCGTCGGCTTCCTGGATGGCGGTGCGCAGGGCGTTGGTGTAGTGGCCGACGTTGTGAACGAGGAATTTCACCATGTCGGGGCCGTCGTAGGCGGAGAGATCGGCTTCGGGGATGCTGGACTTGGCGACGGATTCGCGGATGGTGCCGTTGGCGACGCCGCCGAGGGCGGAGACACGCTCGGCGATCGTGTCAATGTGATCTTCAAGGTGCGTGGCGACGGAGTCAAAGAGCAGGTGTAGTTGGTAGAAATCCTTCCCTTTTACATTCCAGTGGGCCCATTTGACCTGGCTATGGGTGTCGATGCTGTCGGCCAGGCGGAGATTCAGAAGGGCGATGAGGGCCTGGCGGTTTCTGTCGGGGACGCCGACGCTGCTGGGATAGGTGCGGACGGTTGCGGTTGCGGGTTTGGCCATGGGAGAGCTCCTTGAGTTGAGATTGGTTCTGGGATTGGGATGCGTGGGCGATGGGGAAGGATAGGTTTTTTTGGGGGGATGGTGGAAGGCGAGCCCTAGCAGAACAAGGGCCGAGAGGTTGAGACCTTGCCGTGGTCCCTCCGCTCCGCAGCGGCAAAAAGCGCCGCTGCTCCGGTCGGGATGACAGAGTAAGAAAAGAGAAACCCAAGAGGGCCAGGCAAGCCCGGCACCTACAAAAGAAAGAGTGCGAGAGCTGGGCGATCCGTTCGTCAGGGCAAGCCTTAGGTTGGAAGTACGCGGGTCAAAGGACGGGGCGGGGTTCGGCTACGTCGGCGTAGAGTTTGTCGATGAGGTCGGAGAATTGTTGTTCGACTACGCGGCGTTTGAGTTTCATGGTGAAGGTGAGGCTGCCGCCGTCGAAGGTGAAATCTTCCGGGAGTAAGGCGAAGCGTTTGATTGTTTCGTATTGTGCGAGGTGTGTGGTAAGGCGGGCGACTTCCTTTTCGATGAGAGCGTAAGTAGCTGGATGGGCGGCTAGCTCCCCGTTGGAGGAAAATTTCACGCCGTCTTCGGCGAGCCTGGCGGAGACGGTGACGGGGTTGGGAACAATGAGGGCGACAACGAATTTGCGCTGATCGCCGACGACCATGGCATTGAGAATGTAAGGACTGGTTTTCAGCGTGTTTTCGATAGGCTGCGGGGCGACGAATTTTCCGGCAGCGGTTTTCAGGAGATCTTTTTTGCGGTCGGTGATGAAGAGGTAGTTGTCTTTGTCGAGATAGCCGATGTCGCCGGTTTTGAACCAGCCGTCGTCGGAGAGAACTTCGCGGGTGGCTTCGGGAGAGTTGAAATAGCCCTGCATGACGCAAGGGCCTTTGGCGAGAATTTCACCGTCATCGGCAATGCGAATCTGGACGTTGCGAATGGGGCGGCCGGAACTGCCACTGCGATTTTGCGGGTGGTTGCTGGTGAGGACGGGAGAGGTTTCCGTCAGGCCGTAACCCTGGTAGATGGGAATGCCGATGGCCCAGAAAAATTCGCAGAGGTCTTTGGAGAGCGGAGCGCCGCCGGAAAGAATGGTGCGGAGGTGGCCGCCGGTGCCGGCGCGAATTTTGGAGTAGACGAGCTTGTCGGCGATGACCCACTTGAGGCGAACGGCCAGGCTGGCGGATTTTTCACCGCAGCGCCAGGCCGCGGATTCGCGGGCGGTCCGCATGGCGAAATCGAAAATCTTGCGCTTGGCGCCGGTGGCTTTGCTTCCCTGCTCCATCAGACGGGCGTAGATTTTTTCGAAGAAGCGAGGGACGGCGGCGAGGACAGTGGGACGGACTTCGAGAAGGGCTTGCGCGACGTTCTCGACGACCTCGACGTAGGCTACCGGGCAGCCATGAAAAATATAAACGTAGTCGAGCATGCGGCCATAGACGTGGGCAAGGGGGAGAAATGAGACGGCGACATCTTCGTTGGGGCGGAGATCGAGTTCGCGGCAGGAGTCGGTGACGTTGGAACAGAAATTGGTGTGGGTGAGCATGACGCCCTTGGGCTCACCGGTGGTGCCGGAGGTATAGATGAGGGAGGCGAGCTGGGTGGGTAGAACTTTGGCGGCACGGAGGCGGTACGCGGCGATGTCGGCGGGGCCAGTGGCAGCGATCAGCGTTTCGTAGCGGAGGAAGTCGGCGGGGAGATCGGGGCCGGCGCCGGCGACGACGACTTGCTGGACTTCTTTGAGGGAGTCGCGGACTTCGAGGAATTTTTTCAGTTGTTTCTGCCCGGCGATGAAGACCACCTGAGCGCCGCAGTGATTGAGGATGTAGGTCATGCGGTCGGGCGATTCGTTGAAATAGATGGGAACGGTGACGCCGCCGGAGCCGGAGATAGCGAAATCGGCAGTGTGCCATTCCGGGCAGTTGGGGGCGAAGAGGCCGACGCGGTCGCCGGATTTAACGCCGAGTTCGACGAAGGCGTTGGCGAGGCCGGCTACGCGGCGGAGGAGTTCTTGAGAGGAGATGGATTCCCAGCGGTCGGGGCCACGGTACATCTGGGCGCAGGGAGAGGGGTGCTCTTCGACGGCGTTGAGGAAGCGGATGGGAAGGGTGCCGTAGGACATGGGAAAGGTGAATTTACATGATGGGGAATTTTCGTGCAATGGGAGGGGGAATAACGCAGAGGACACAGAGAGCGCAGAGTGCGCTGAGAAGAGAGACTCAAAAGCACAGGCCCAAACTAAGACCCACACGCAAGATCGGCGTGTGAGGCACCCGGCTATGAATTGTTGGGGCCTGCCGCGGTCCCTCCGCTCCGTTGCCTGCGCGCCAAACTACGGCGCGAAAGAAAAAACCGGCAACTCCGGTCGGGATGACAGGGCCGGGGGTGTGCAAGTTTTTCGGAAGGGGTGGGGTGGGATAAGATGGCGGGAGAGGGATGAGCGAGATGAGTGCATTGACACCGGTGGTGAATGATCCGGCGACTGGGCGGGGACCATTTCGGGCGCCGCGAGGGACGCAGCTTTCATGCAAGGGTTGGCAGCAGGAAGCGGCGCTGCGGATGCTGCTGAACAATCTGGATCCCGAGGTGGCGGAAAAGCCCGAGGACCTGGTGGTGTATGGCGGGACAGGAAAAGCGGCGCGGAATTGGGATTGCTTTCACGCGATTGTGAAGTCGCTGCGTGCGCTGGAGGGGGATGAAACGCTTCTGGTGCAGTCGGGAAAGCCGGTGGCAGTGTTTCGGACACACGAGTATGCGCCGCGGGTGTTGCTATGCAATTCGAACCTGGTGGGACAGTGGAACAACTGGGAGAAGTTTAATGAGCTGGACCGCGCGGGGTTGATGATGTACGGGCAGATGACGGCGGGCAGCTGGATATACATCGGGACACAGGGAATTTTGCAGGGGACGTATGAGACGTTTGCGGCGGCGGCACGGCAGGATTTTGGCGGAAGCCTGAGCGGGAAGCTGGTGGTGACCGGCGGAATGGGAGGAATGGGCGGAGCTCAGCCGCTGGCGGCAACGATGAACGGCGCGGCGTTTCTGGGGATTGATGTGGACCCGGAGCGGATCAAGCGGCGCGTAAAGACGGGCTATTGCGACGTGATGGTGACTTCGCTGGATGAGGCGTTGCGGATTTTGAAGAACGCGGTGCGCAAGGGCGAAGCGACGTCGGTGGGATTGGTGGGAAACTGCGCGGATCTGATTCCGGAACTGGCGAAGCGCGGCGTGGTGCCGGATATTTTGACGGACCAGACGAGCGCGCACGATCCGATCGGCGGGTACGTGCCAAATGGAATGACGCTGGCGGAGGCGCTGGAGCTGCGGAAGAAAAATGCAGCGGAGTACCGGAAGCGGTCGATTGCGGCGATGGGCGAGCATGTGCAGGGGATGCTGGATTTGCAGAAGCTGGGAGCGGTGACGTTTGATTACGGAAATAACATTCGAACGTTTGCGTTTGAAGCCGGCGTGAAGGATGCATACGGCTTCCCCGGATTTGTGCCGGCTTATATCCGGCCGCTGTTTTGCGAGGGGAAGGGGCCATTCCGGTGGGCGGCGCTTTCGGGAGAGGCTGCGGACATTGCGCGGACGGATCAACTGGTGCTGGAGATGTTTCCAGAGAACGAGCATTTGAAGCGGTGGATTACGATGGCGCAGAAGAAAGTGAAGTTCCAGGGATTGCCCTCGCGGATCTGCTGGCTGGGATATGGGGAGCGGGACAAATTCGGACTGGCGCTGAACGACCTGGTGGCGAAGGGCGAGTTGAAGGCGCCGATTGTGATCGGGCGGGATCATTTGGATTGCGGATCGGTGGCTTCACCGTATCGGGAGACGGAGTCGATGAAGGATGGATCGGACGCGATTGCGGACTGGGCGCTGCTGAATGCGCTGATCAATACGGCGAGCGGGGCTTCGTGGGTGTCCATCCATAACGGGGGCGGAGTGGGGATTGGCTATTCGCAACATGCGGGCCAGGTGACGTGCGCGGACGGTACCAAAGAAATGGCCAAGCGCATCGAACGAGTGTTGACGAATGATCCTGGCATGGGCGTCGCCAGGCACGTGGACGCGGGTTACCCAGAGGCCATTGCGTTCGCAAAGAAAACTGGCGTGAAAGTGCCAATGCTGTAAGGATAGCGGCACACAGAATAAGCCGAATGCCTCGGTGCAGAGGCAACCGGTCGAGGAGCAGCTATCGATGTATACAGTCCTGGGAGCAACGGGAAATATCGGCTCGGTCATCACAAAAAAATTGCTGGAGAAGGGCGAGAAGGTAAGGGTTGTCGGGCGGAATGCCGGCAAGTTGCAGCAGTACGTGCATAAGGGCGCGGAGGCGTTTGTTGCGGATGTGCAGGATGCCGAGGCGCTGACGAGGGCGCTGACAGGAGTGAGGGCGGCGTTTTTGATGCTGCCGCCAGGACTGACTTCGCCGGATTACCGGGCGGAGCAGGAGGCGGAGTCGTACGCCATTGCGACGGCGGCGAGGAATTCAGGGCTGCAGTATGCTGTGAATTTGAGCAGCATCGGCGCGCATGCTCCGGCGGGAACCGGGCCGATTCTGGGACTGCACGACTGTGAGCGGAAATTGAACGCGGTGGAGAGGCTGAATGTGTTGCACCTGCGTCCGGCGTCTTTCATGGAAAATCATTTGTCGGCGATCGAGATGATCCAGATGATGGGAGTGTTCGCGGGTGCGCTGAGGCCGGACTTGAAGATTCCGATGATCGCGACGCGAGACATCGGGGCGCGCGCGGCAGAGCGGCTTTTGAACCTGGATTTCAGCGGGAAGCAGATGGAGGAATTGCACGGCGAGCGGGATTTGAGCATGACGGAGGTTGCGTCGGTTATCAGCCGTGCAGTCGGGAAACCGGACTTGAGGTATTTGCAATTTACGTATGAGCAGGTGGAGCAGACGCTGGTGCAGATGGGGATATCGGCGAAGACGGCGGCGACCATTATTGAGATGTTTCAGGGGATGAATGAGGGGATTGTGACAGGGATGGAGCCGCGGAGCGCGGGGAACACGACGGCGACGTCGATCGAGACGTTTGTGCGGGAAGTGTTTGCGCCGGCGTATCAGGGGATGGCGGTTGGGGCGTAGGTGAAATTAGCGGTGTTGGCAGCAAGAACAGAATAGCCCAAGAGCAGAGGCAGGAGTGCCTGTGCCACACTATGTGGCGCATGGGCGGAGAGGGCCACCTGAAGGTGGCCGCTACGGGATTGAGCGGAAGTGTTCTGATTACAGGGGCGTCACAGGTGGTTACGCTGCGGGGCGGACCGCGGCGGGGTAATTCCCTTTCCAAAATTGGGTTGGTGAAAAACGGCGCGGTGCTGGTGCGCGACGGGAAGATTGTTGCGGCCGGAGAGCGCGCGGATGTGGAGCGGCGCGCGGAGGCAAAGGCGGCGGAGAAATTGGATGTGGGCGGACGGGTGGTGCTGCCGGGATTTGTGGACTCGCATACGCACCTGGTTCATGCGGCGAGCCGCGCGGAAGAGTATGAGCTGAAGATTCAGGGAGCGAGTTACGAGGAGATTGCGAGGAAGGGCGGCGGGATACTGAATTCGGTGAAGAAGCTGCGCGCGGCGACGCACGTTGCGCTGAAGAGCCGGGCGATGGCGGCGCTTGCGGAGTTTGCGGCTTATGGAACGACGACGGTGGAGGCGAAGAGCGGGTACGGGCTGGACGTGGCGAGCGAGCTGAAGATATTGCGGCTGCATCGAGAGTTGAACACGGAGCAGCCACTTGAGATTGTTTCGACTTTTCTGGGCGCGCACGTGGTGCCATTGGAATTTCGGGCGCAAAAGGATGGAGCGGAGAAGTATCTGGCGTTGTTGATGGAGAAATTGTTGCCGGAAGTGGTGGTGGGCGATCTGGCGGAATATTGCGACGTGTTTTGCGATCGCGGGGCGTTTACGGTGGGGCAATCGAAGAAATTGCTGGTGAGGGCGAAAGAGCACGGACTGCGGCCACGACTGCATGCGGAGCAGTTGTCGCGCAGCGGGGCAACGCAACTGGCGGTGGAGCTGGAAGCGGCGAGTTGCGATCACCTGGAGCAGGTGAATGAGGCGGATATCCGAGCGCTGGGGAAATCGGAGACGGTGGCGACGCTTTTGCCGGGGTGCGATTTTCATTTGGGGTTGGAGAAATATGCGCCGGCGCGGAAGTTGATTGAGGCTGGGGCGATTGTGGGGCTGGCCACGGACTACAATCCGGGAACCAGCCCAACGGTGAGCATGCCGATGATATTGTCGCTGGCTTGTTCGCGATTGAGAATGACGCCTGGGGAGGCGATTGCGGCGTCGACGATCAATGGGGCCTACGCGCTGGGGAGGGAGAAGACGGTTGGGTCGCTGGAAGAGGGGAAACAGGCGGATCTGGCGGTGTACGAGGTGGAGGATTACCGGGAAATTCCTTATTATTTTGGGATGAATGTTTGCTGGATGACGATGAAGAGGGGGGAAGTTGTTTGGATGAAAGATTGAGGAAAGAAAAGGATTTAACGCAGAGAACGCAGAGGTAGGAGCGCAGAGGGCGCTGAGAAGAGATGAAACGACTGATTGAGTGCGTGCCGAATTTTTCGGAGGGGCGGGATCCGGCGAAGGTAGAGGCGCTGGTGCAGGTGATGAGCAGCGTGCCGGGAGTATATGTGCTGGACCGCGAGATGGACGCGGACCACAACCGTTGCGTGATTACGCTGGCGGGCGAACCGGAAGCGGTGGGCGAAGCGGCGATTCTGGGCGCGGGGAAGGCACTGGAACTGATTGACATGAACACGCACAAGGGCGCGCACCCGCGCGTGGGAGCGACGGACGTGGTGCCGTTCATTCCAGTGGAGGGAGTGACGCTGGAAGATTGCGTGGCGCTGGCGAAGCGCGTGGGACAAGAAATCTGGACGCGGCATCGGATTCCAATTTTCTTTTATGAAGCGGCGGCGACGCGGCCCGAGAGGGTGAACCTGGAGAATGTGCGGCGCGGACAGTATGAGGGCTTGCGCGAGGAGTTGAAGAAGAACCACGACCGGCAGCCGGACATCGGCGAGCCAAAGCTGCATCCGACGGCGGGAGTGACGGTGGTGGGGGCGCGGAAGTTTCTGGTGGCGTATAACGTCAATTTGAATACATCGGATATCGGGATTGCGAACAAGATTGCGCGGGCGATCCGGTTTTCGAACGGCGGATTCCGTTACGTGAAATCGATGGGAGTGGAGTTGAAGGCGCGGAACCTGGCGCAGGTGTCGATCAATTTGACGGATTACGAACAGACGCCGATGCACCGGGTGTACGCGGCGGTGAAGCGCGAGGCGGAGCGCTATGGCGTGGTGCCTGTGGGCAGCGAGATTGTGGGGCTGGTGCCAAAGAAAGCCATTGAGATGGCGGCGGATTACTTTCTGCAACTGGAGAACTTCTCGCCTTCGCAGGTTTTTGAAAACAAGCTGGCGGATGCCTTGAGCGGGGCGCCGATGGAAGCGAAAGACGGCAAGCTGGCGCACCTGGCGCGGCCGTTTCTGGATGCAGTGGCGGAGCCGACACCGACGCCGGGAGGCGGAAGCGTTTCGGCATTTGCAGCGGCGATGGCGTCGGCGCTGGGGCAGATGGTGGCGGGACTTTCGCGGAAAAAGAAATTGCAGGCGCCGTTTGTGGACAAGCTTTCGGAGAACGTGGACGCGCTGAGAAAGATTGCCGACGAGTTGGCGGCGGCGATTGATGGCGATGCGAGTTCGTATGATGCGGTGATGGCGGCGTTCAAACTGCCGCAGGGGAATGACGCGGAAAAGGGCGCGCGCGAGGCGGCGATTCAAGCGGCTACGAAGGGCGCGTCGGAAGTTCCGCTGGAAGTGGCGGAGAAGGCGGCTGCTCTGGTGGAGCGGCTGGTACAACTGGAAGCGATCTCGGCGGCATCCATGAAGTCAGACCTGCTGGTGGCGCGTCTAATGGGAGTAGCGGGAGCGAAAGGCGCGCTGGCCAATGTGGAGATCAATTTGGAAGGGTTGAAGGATGCGGCGTATGTGGCGCAGATGCGCGGTAAAGTTGACGAACTGCGCAAGCGGCTCGGCTGAGAACGAGAGAGTGGCGTAAACTGGAGTTTCCTTCTTGGATCGAGGACCGGGCAAGCCCGACCTCTACAAGGCGCTATCGCGAGAAACTTTTTACCCCTAGGCCCCCGAAAGGAGCTGTTCATGCAGAAGTGGAAAGAGGCGATGAAGAGAATTGCTGCGGCAAGCGCGTTGCTGGCGTTGGCGGCGGCGATGGGGCGGCCCGTGAAGGCGACGGGTCTGGGAGCGGACACGATTGGATTGTTCCCCAAGGATGTGGGGGAATTTGCGTACGCGGATTTGAAGAAAGCGCGGACGATGAAATGGTATCCCGCGCTGGAACAGCAGATGCTGCCGGAAAGATTCAAGCAGTTCGAGAAATTCCTGGCTGCGGCGGGGATTGACACGAAATCGCAAGTGGATGAGCTGACGTGGGGATTGGTGCCGGAATCGATGTTGACGAAGGATCCGGCGACGGGCGCGGGGACGGGCGCAGCGGCGGCGACGGACGCGCCGCCGGATAGTGAAGAGATCGTGGGAATCGCGCTTGGAGGGTATAACCCGGATTCGACGGAAGCGTATTTCAAGGCGCAGAAGCTGCCGACGGCAAAATCGCACGGGTATACTCTGTTCGCGTTCGGGTCGGGAGTGGGACCGAACGACCTGTTTTTCTTTTTTGTGGATTCGAACAAGGCGGCGTTTGGGCATCGGAGACTGCTGGAAAAGCTGATCGCGGTGCGCTATGGCGAAGAGGACAGCCTGCTGCGGAATGACAAGATGTACAACCTGATCAATGAAGTGAACGGCAGCGGAGTGGTGTGGGCAGTGCTGGACCCGGCGTACACAAAGCTGGCGATGGGGCAACTGGCGCCGGAGGTGCAGCAGTTCCCGGAAGCGGCGAAACTGGTGGCGCGGATGCAGGCAATGATCATTTCCGCGACGGCGAGCAGCGGGATGGACGCGAAGTTTCAGGCGGTGTGCGGCTCGACGGAGGATGCGAACACGTTGAGCCAGTTAATGGCGGCGGGGCTGCTGTATAAGAAGTACCAGACGGCGAAGGATAATCCGGAGCTGGGAACGTTGCTGGACCAGACGAATGTGGTGCCGTCGGGGGATCGCGTGGTGATCCGGATGTCGGTTAGCGATGAGCAGATGACGACGTTGATTAAGAAGAATACGTTTGCGTTTAAGATGTAGGGAGTTTTGAGCAGAGCCCTAGGTGGGATGGCGGAGCCTGGGGCACACCCGTTGTAAATCCCAATTTAAATTTGCGAGTTTGGTTGCGGTTGAGGTTCTTCGGACATCTCCGGTAAAAATCACCGGAGTCCAAAAACCAGACCTCGTCGGATGTCCTCAGAATGACGAGGTGCGGGTGTGTGTGAGTCGGAGTTGGCCACCTGAAGGTGGCCGCTACGCTCAACGTGCAGAGAAGATTAGGAGGCGTGAGTTAGGAATTTGGTGAGGCGAAGGACGCCGGAGTTGTTGCGGCTCTCGCATTGGATGTCGTCTACGCCGGGCCAGTGGGGTTCGGGCTTATTGGCTGGGGGCGGGACGCCGGGGACGGTGACTTCGACTTCGATGCGGTCGTCGAGGCGGCGGAAACTTACCTGGCAGGGTGTGTCGCAATTGTCGTGAAAGTCGAAGCAGAGTTTGCAGGCGGAGACGACGGCGGTTTTGAGTTGCTCGATGTTGTCGTTGGGGAGGCCGGCGGCGTCTGCGAAGACACGCATGGCGCCACCCGCGGCGGCGGCGAGGCGTTCGTCGTGATCGAGGGAGAGGCGGAGGTGAAGAGGATTTTTCGGCACGGCTATTGGCTGCTGGCCCAGGAGACGTCGCAGGCTTCGCGGCACTCGGGACAATAGTACAACCCATCGGCGGCGAGGCGCACTCTTTCGAGGCTTTTGCAGATGGTGCAGTATTTATCGCAGGTGCAGAATTCCTCGGTTTTGTCGCACTGTACGCAGAGAACTTGTTGGCGGGCGGCCATCGGTGCCTCCGGAAAAAACTGTACCTGAGGGGAGGGCGGTCAGCAAGGGGCGGGTGGGGATGGGATGCATAAAAGCAAAGAGCATTCCGAAAAACTACGCTCTTGCGTAGCATCTGATTAGGC
>DATLVJ010000652.1:0-3069 GCA_035577585.1 Candidatus Limnocylindrales bacterium | reverse complement strand
AAATCACCGGTATACACAAAATCAGCGCATCAATCCTATCCAGCACTCCCCCATGCCCCGGCAGCAACCCACCCGAGTCCTTCACCCCCGCCGACCTCTTATACGCCGACTCCAGCAAATCCCCCATCTGCCCCGCCACATTCCCAATCACCGCCATCGCCACCAAATGCCCAATCGGAATCCGAATCCAATAACTAAACGCCCAAGCCACAATCAACGACCCAACCATGCTCCCAATCGACCCCTCCCAAGTCTTCTTAGGCGAAATATGCGGCGCCAAGGGATGCTTCCCCATCGCCCTCCCAACAAAATAAGCCGCCGTATCCCCCGCCCACGTAATCACCAGCGCAAACATCAGCAACCTCGGCCCATCGGGCGCGCGATCATGGAGCCAGACGGCGAAGGAAAGTGGGAACGCCACAAGGAGGAGTGCACTGGAGGAAATCCCCGCCGCGGGAAGCGTTTCCACTAGTGGTCGCCGTGTCCACAGAACCAGGCATGTCAAACCGAGTACAAACACAAAGAACACGTTTGCTGGTGAATGGAAGATCTCAGGGCTTTCACGTAACGCATGAAACATCCCTGGATGTAAAACTGGCTCTTCGACAGCATCGCCCGGGAAGTGGAAGTAAATATAGACAGAAGGCCGAGACGCAGTCGCAACAAAAATGAAAAGGAGTGAACAAAAAATCGTCCACACCCGATACGCCCGGTGGCCAATCGCCTCTCCCAACGCAAAATACTCCCAAAGCGCCAGCACCGTAATCACCGCCGTAGCCACCGCCACCACCCACGTTGGCGTAAACAACACCAGTCCCACCACCACCGGTATCAACACCAGCGCCGTCGCCACCCGTTTCCAAGTCATCCAAACAGTCCTAACCGGCCGCCTGCCACGTCCCAGCCAAATTGATTCTGGATTCCCTACGAATTATACAGGCACAAGCCCCAAAAGCGCCGGAGGCGCGCCACAAGCTTAGCCCAGCCCGTAAGGGCTGGGACCCATTCCGTTCCTATTCCCAAGCGCCGTAGGTGCGACAGGTATTGTTGCCGCTCGCGGGTCTGCAATTTCAAACCAGGCTGTGTGCCGTTTCGCTGTTCCCTGTGCCTTCCGCGGCCCCTCTGCGAACTCTGTGTTGAACTCTTTTCTTCTCTCTTACTGATTACCGATTACTGATAACTGATTACTTTTTACCGCGCCGCCGCTTTCCGCCCGTCGATCCCACCATATCTCCGCTCTCTCCCCTGAAAATCCACCAACGCCTCCAACAACCGCGCCCGGTTAAAATCCGGCCACAACGTCTCCGTCACAAAAATCTCCGCATACGCAATCTGCCACAACAGAAAATTGCTAACCCGCATCTCCCCGCTCGTCCGGATCAACAAATCCGGGTCCGGCAGATTCGCCGTATATAAATGCCGCGAAAGTTGCTCCTCCGTAACCGCCGCGCCTCCATGCCCATTCCGCTCCGCCAAAATCGCGTTCATCGCGTCCACAATCTCCGCGCGCCCTCCATAATTCAGCGCAATCGAAAGCACCATCCCGGTGTTCCCCGCTGTAGCCTCCATCGCTTCGCGCGTATCCTTCTGCACGCCAGCCGGCAATTCCTCCGGCCGCCCCAGAAATCGCATCCGGATATTATTTTTCTGGATCAGCGGCATCTCTTTCCGCAAGTATTCCCTCAACAACTGCATCAAAAACTCAATCTCCGCCTTGGGCCGCCGCCAATTCTCCACCGAAAACGCGTACAGCGTCAGCGCCTCCACCTTCAGCCTGGCGCAAGTCTCAATCGTCGTGCGCGCCGACTGCGTCCCTGCCCGGTGCCCCGCCACCCGCGGTAAATGACGCTTCTGCGCCCAGCGCCCGTTCCCGTCCATAATCACCGCGATATGCCGCGGCAACCGTTCCCATTCCAGTTTTTTCAGGATAAGTGCTTCCTCTGCGGTCACCGGACCGAGAGCAGCAGCAGAAAGTTCAAGCGAGTGAGCCACAATAGTTCCAGACCATTCTTCCTTTATGCCGCAAAGTTAACACACCCCTTCGCACCCGCGCAACGCACTTTTCCACCTAATGTAATTGCCCAGCACGTAGCGCAGGCTTCAGCCTGTAATCTTCGATCTCACTGAGGCCGCCCACAAAATGAACTTGAGGGTGCCCCACCCTTGGTTTCTAAGGGTGGGCCCTTACGATCCAGGGCCACAAATCTCCGCTCCCCACTCTTCTCTGCGTCCTCTGCGCGCCGACCTCAGCGCCCTCTGCGTTAAGTCCCCGCTTCTCCTCTAATTTTCTATTTCCAAACTCACCCCGGCACTCCCCTCACCCACTGATAAATACCTTGCCCCACCAGCACAAACGTCAGCACAATCATCGCCACCGCCGTAATCCACGCCACCACATTAAACGCCACCGTATTCGTATGCTCCCCCATCAAATCCTTCCGGTTCACCAGCAGCAAAATAAAAATCACCACAATCGGCAGCCACACGCCGTTCCCAACCTGCGAAAAAATAAAAATCTTCCACAGCGGCACGTTCGGGATCAACACGATTCCCGCGCCCACCACGATCAAAATCGTATACAGCCAATAGAACGCCGGCGCTTCCCGGAACTTGTGATCAATCCCCGCCTCAAACCCCATCCCCTCGCAAATCACGTGCGCCGTCGAAAGCGGCAGAATCGTCGCCGCAAACAGCGAAGCGTTCAGCAATCCAAATGCAAATGTAAACGCCGCCCACTGCCCCGCCAGCGGAATCAACGATTTCGCCGCCTCTCCCGCGTCGCTGATGTTGGTCAACCCTGTCGCATGCAAGGTCGCCGCCGTGCAAATGATGATGAAAAACACGATCACCATGCAGCTGATGCTTCCCAGCAGCACGTCCATCCGCGCCTGCGGATATTGCCGAGGCCCCACCTTCTTCTCCACGAACCCCGCCTGCAAATAAAAAAATTGCCACGGCGCGATCGTCGTGCCCACCAGCGCCGTCAACGTAATCAGATATCCCGTATCAATATGAAACGACGAAATCGGCGGAAGCACCGTCATGCGTGCCGCCAGCAGCCAGTCCGGA
>DATLVJ010000651.1:0-2118 GCA_035577585.1 Candidatus Limnocylindrales bacterium | reverse complement strand
GGTTTGCACCACAGCGCCGCCGCTGGACTCGCGAACCCAATGGCCGAGCGCTTCCAGCACCGGGTAGTAAGCCTCCTTGCCGCCAAATCCCTCCACGCACTGCCCCCGTATTACTCGCAGGGTTGGACGCTTGGCCACCCCGTGATGAAACGCATCGACCAGGGTTGTCTTCCCGATCCCCGCCTCTCCCGTGATGAACGCCACCTGCCGCTGCGAATTCAGCGCCTGGCCCAGGTACTCCTCCAACTCCGCCATTGCCCCGTCGCGGCCCACCATCCTTCGCTCGGCGATGAGGCCCGCAGACTTAGACGCGCCGGAAATCACCTCGCTCACCGGCGCCACGAACTGGTATCCCCGGCGTGGAAACGTCTCGATAAATTCCGGTTTGTCGCGCGGATCGCCCAGGGCCTTGCGGATTCCCAGGATGTATTTCTTGATCACTTCGGGGTTTACGTAGGTTTCCGGCCAAAGGGCGTTCAGCAGCTCATCCTGTGTCACCAGCCGGTCCGCATGCTCCACCAAGTAACGCAGCACGTCGAACGCTTTTGGAGCCAGGGGCACGCGCTCCTCTCCGTGCCACAAGCAGTGGTTTAGCGTGTCGAGGCGGAAGGAGTGGAATTTCTTCATATACAGGATCCGCTTCGCGGCTCATGCCGGGTACCTGGCGTCCATGAAGCGGGGATAACCGTGAGTCTACGATATTTACCTGGCGTTGACACGCGAGTTGATTTACCCCGCAATTCCCTGGACTGATTCCTCGAAAGCGCCTTGCGGAGCAGTAAAGGCCTCCGCCGTCACTGAAATTGGACCGGAATCGTCACCGCGGGGTCATGCGCGCCCGTTGTTCGCCCGGTACTCTGCCCCTATAGCCGGTAGGCCTATGAGCCAGAACTGGTAACTCAAATTAAAGGAAAAGATAAAGATTATGAAGAAAATGTTGGCCGTAATGCTCACTTTGCTGTTTGCCTCTTCCGTTTTCGCGTTTGATCTGGATGATTCCATCGTTCGTTGGCGCAACATCGTGGGTGTAATCACCGCCCCGGGCGTTGACAACCCGGTTGGCACCATCCACGCTGGCGCAGGACCCTGGACTGTTCGCACCGGCCGCGCCCGCGTAAACCTCTCGACTGGCGCCGCTTCCTTTGAAGTGGAAGGTCTCACCCTCAACGGCGGAAACGCCACCGGCACTCCCGGCCCAGTCTCTGCCGTCATCGGCACCCTGGTCTGCAATCCCGGCACAGCGAGTGTGGCGATTCTCGACACCACCGCCGTGCCCCTCAACGTGCATGGTGATGCGGAATTCTCCGGCCATCTCCTGAATATCCCCGTAACCTGTGCCAACCCGCTGTTCCTGGTTCGCATTGCGGCTCCAGCCGGCGCTGCTGGCCGTTGGATTGGCGCGGGAACCGAGCGCTTCATCGGCGATGACGAGAAGTAGACCATCGCGTCGCGTTTCCCAGGGCGGGGCCGTTTCGGCCCCGCCTTTTTTTCGGTCTTGGGAAGGGACCTCTCCATGGACTCGGGCAGGGGCTTCGTTACCAAAATTTGACCGAAACCGTCACCCGCGGGTCACGTCTTCGCTTCTGACTTCACCTAGTCTCACATCATGCGCGGAGCGTTTGTAGTTCAACTAGGGCCTGAATCCGATCCTGCCGAGAAGCGGTTTGAAGGCTGGGTCGAGGAAGTGGATTCCTGCATCGAGCTGAGGTTTCGCTCAACTGAGGAACTCCTGAAATTCATGGGTTTGCGTTTGGAGCTGGTCAGGGGTTCCGGTGGCAAATCCCCGGCGTGCGAACTTCAGGCGCCGCCAGCTGAAAAGAAGCCCGCTCAAAAGTCGCGAAAGTCAAAGTGAAGGTTCAGTGCAGTTTGTTCGATTCGAAGTAGGCAGGAAAAAAGAAGGAGAGACACATGGGCGCAGTCGCAAAAAATCCGATTCCACAACTCGTGCCGCCGGCGGCACAACCCTCACCCAGGCTTTTCATCCCCGATCCGGCACAGCCTACGCAAACACTGGGCCTCAACGATGCTCAGCAGCTTTCTCAATTCGTACCCGTGATCGTGATGATGCCAACCACTTCCCGCAACGTCCGCAGTGTTCCTGCAACAACGGCCGCGCGA
>DATLVJ010000650.1:0-2634 GCA_035577585.1 Candidatus Limnocylindrales bacterium | reverse complement strand
TCGGTTGGACAGGTGCGTGTCGGAATCAATCCATATTCCGTCGGCTACAATCCGCAGACTGGTACGTTGTTGACCATCAATTCCACATCGAACAGTGCCTCGCTTGTCGACGCCCAAACGTTTAAGACGGTGGATACCCTGGGAATCACCAGCCAATCACAGTTCGCTGTGGCGGTCGACACAATCACAAATACAGCGGTGATTGTCGACCAGAATAACAATCGTGTCCTGGGCTTGGCGTTGCCGTAGGCGTTCGATCCGTGGAAGCGCTGGGCAGCACGATTGCAGGCGCGCTCGCCGCTCAGCTATACTGTTCGCTTTGCGTTAGGGCAGGTAAGCCTGGTGGAAGCTGTCAGGCGGTGCAAAAGGGTTCCTGCGGCAACGTGCACCACTCGATCCGTTCGCTTTTCGGGATTTTGAAAGAATTTGACCGGTTACCGGTTAAGTACCCAATGGCTTGCCAGTCTTAATGGCGTCGGCCGCCAGAGACCAGGCAGAGCCAGGATGAATAAGGAGAATAAAGTGAATTCAGGAAACATCATTCGTGTGGCTGCGGCAGCCACGTTGTGCCTGCTGGCTACGGTTAGCGTCCGCGCTCAGGGTGCCACCGCTCCCGGCGCCGCAACCGCCGGCAAGATTGCCGTGCTCAACGTACGTCAGGCAATCGTAACGACGGCGGAAGGCAAACAGGCTTCTGCGGAATTGCAATCGCAGTTCGCTCCCCGCCAGAACGAAATGGAAGCGCTCAACAAACAAATCAACGATATCCGGCAGCAGTTGGCGGCCAACCAGACCACCTGGAGCGATGAACAGAAAACCAAGGCCCAGACTCAGGGGCAAAGGCTTGCTGCGCAACTGGAACGCAAGAATAACGAACTGCAGGAAGACGTGAACGCCGCCCAGGGCGATGTTGTCGACCGCATCGGCCGCAAGATGATGGAAGTCCTGGATCGGTTCGCGCGCGAGAACGGTTACATCGCGGTGTTTGATTCGTCGGCGCAGAATTCGCCAATTATCTATGCTTCGAACAACGTGGATGTCACACAGGACATAATCCGGCTCTACGACCAGCAGTATCCGCTCAAGGGCGGAGCGGCCCCAACGACCAGGCCTGCAGCCACACCGAAACCTGCGGGCGCTCCGGCTGCTGCTCCGAAGCCAACCACGCCTCCGGCCTCCAAGCCCTGAAGCTAAGTCGGTTCCTGCTTTGATAAACGAGGGTCGCCGAACGGCGGCCCTTTTTATTTTAGGATCAGTTTGGATCGCCCGCGGGAGACGCTTGCGTCGAAGGCGTAGGCACGTTTTTCGGCTTTCCGATTTTGTGATTGGTGTCCACTCCAAACAGCATGTAGTCGGTCAGATAGTGTTTGTGATGGTAGCGATGGCCCCGAAGTTCCATGTGCATCTCAGCGTCCCAGGGAAGCCAGAGTGTTGCGTTCGAAGCCGAAAAATTCACTGGTCCATAGTCGACCACCAAATGATCGCGTGTCAGGCCGAGGATTTGGACCGGCTCCAGGAGATCGGTTTCGATCCGCAGCACATCGAAGCTCGCGGAAGAAAGCCAGATTCGTCCTTTGATCGCAATCGGATAAATTTTGCCCTCGCGCTGCCACTCCCGCACTGCCGTCGTGGAGTTCTTGCTTTCTTGAAACCGGATTTGCCACGTCGCCTTTCCCCGGATGCTCGCCAAACCTTCGCATTGATAGCTGAACTCTCCTCGGACTACAGGCTGCAGTATCGATACGCCGAGATTGTTCAGCCCGGTTGTCGCCAGCGATGTCGGAAAACTGGAGCCGCCCCCGCTGGATTGCCTGTCTTCGTCCAGGAAAAAGGAATCGTCGGCGAAACGATTCACAAAAACGATGTAGGAAAAATCGCGCGATTTCACAGGGCCTGGCCGGCCGAGGCGGTCGATTTCCTGATGTTCGATGTGTTCCGTAGCCGTGAATTTCTCGAAATTCTTCAATTGTGCTTTCATGCGGTTTTCCGCTTGCGGCAGAATTTCGTCCGAGCTGCAGCTTGCGTCCTTCGCCAACGGATACTCGCGGCTGTCAATGTCCGGAGGAGCCCACGGGCGCTCCTTCGCCGGCAATAATTCGATCGCCGGAGTGGTCGGGACTGGCAGATTCGCCAATGCAGCCGCCTCCAAAGATACAGATACGACCGCCTGCGGCGCGGAAAGCGATGCAATCCGTTTCTTGGCTTCTGTCGCACTCGGGTCGCCGGGAAACTTCGTCACAACTTCCTGCCATGTGAGTTTTGCTTCCTGCGGTTTTCCTTCCGCCTGCTGGATCTCTCCAAGCAACAAGCACGCGCTTGCGCCTTTCTCACGACCCAATTCCACAGCTCGGCGCGCGTGTGTTTCCGCATCGGACAATCGACCGTTCTTGGCATAAGCCGTGGCCAGCAGCAGATGGGTGCGCCACCCGGCGCCGCTCTTGAGGAATGCCTTTTCCAGAGTGGCGACAGCCGCTGCACTTTCGCCGTTTCGGAGTTGCAATTCGCCTAGCGCGAGTAAAGATCGCTCGTGAGTGGGATCAAGCGTCAATGCATGCTCGAAATTCTGGCGCGCAAGCTCAACGTGGTTCAATCCGTTCTCGGCGGTGCCAACCAGGTAGCTCATGTCGGGATTCC
>DATLVJ010000649.1:0-3701 GCA_035577585.1 Candidatus Limnocylindrales bacterium | reverse complement strand
AACGCCTTATCGTCCCGCTTGTGTGCATCATCATAAACGCCGCCGAACATCCAGTCCCACGCATCCATCGTCACCGGCGCGATCCGGTAACCTCGCGAAACCAGAAACGCCTCCGCCTCCCGCCGCGTCTGCAAGTCCCGCCCGGTATCCAGATAGGGATGCCGGAAATACCGCAATTTCTGCTGATGCCCTGCCAGCAGCATCTTCGTCACAGTTTCCCCGCGAACCACCTCTTCTTCCCACACAGGCAGCGGCACATGATTCAGCGAAGTATGCCCAAACGTGTGATTTCCCAGCTCGAATCCGTTGTCGAGCCACAAACTCATCGTCTTTATGCGTGCATCAGCCTCTCCGGACTTGTACAGCTTCCGTTCATTCACAAATCCAACCGCCGGCACGTTCTTCGCCTTCAACGTCGCAAGCAACTTGCTCGTCAACGCGATCAGCTCGTCGCCGCTCATCCGATTGGCTCCGCCAGCGGGCAGATCGTCAACGGTGATCGCAATCATCCTTTGCGGTTTGCTTTGTCCGTGTACGGCGGGAGGCGCAAAACTCAGCAGGGCACTGCAAAAAATCCAATAGACTAGTGTTCGCATCCGGACATTCTACCCGAACGAACTGCAACTACTCCACGGTCACTGATTTTGCCAGATTTCTCGGCTGGTCTACGTCGCACCCACGCCGCACGGCGATATGATACGCCAGCAACTGCAGCGGAATGATCTCCAGCAGCGGCGAAAGCAAGTCCGGCGCCGCGGGCAGTTCGATCACTTTTTCCGAAGCCTTGCGGGCCAGCTGATCTCCGGCGGTCACCACCGAAATCACAATCCCGTCTCGCGCCTTCACTTCTTGAATATTCGAAATGCTCTTCTCGTACAGCGTCATCGAAGCCGGGTCCGTCTCGTCCCGCGTCGCCAGCACCACCACCGGCAAGTTTTCATCAATCAACGCATTCGGTCCGTGCTTCATCTCGCCCGAGGGATACCCCTCCGCGTGAATATACGAAATCTCTTTCAGTTTCAGTGCGCCCTCCAGCGCAATCGGATAGTGAATCCCGCGCCCCAGGTACAGAAAATCCGACTGCCGGAAATATTGCCGCGCCAGCGTTTCGTAAAATCCCGTTTCCTCCGCTTGCAAAACCATCTCCATCTTGTGCGGTATCCGCGTGAACTCCAGCATCAGCTTTCTCGCGGCATCTGGCGGCAGCTTCCCTCGAACTTGTCCCAGGTACGACGCCAGCAGCACCAGCGCCGCCAGTTGCGCCGTAAACGCTTTCGTTGACGCCACCCCAATCTCCGGTCCCGCATGCGTCAGAATCGTCCCCGCGGCCTCCCGCGTTATCATCGACCCCTTCACGTTGCAGATCGCCAGACTCGGTGAACCTTTCTGCTTCGCCTCCCTCTGCGCTGCCAGCGTATCCGCCGTCTCTCCCGATTGGCTGATGCAAACCGTCAGCGTCCGCGAATCAATAATCGGATCCCGATACCGGAATTCGCTGCCGTAGTCCACTTCCACCGGCAGCCGCGCCAGCCGCTCGATCATGAATTTTCCCGCAAGCCCTGCGTGCCAACTCGTGCCGCAAGCCACAATTCGCACGCTCTCGAACTCCCGAAACGCCTTCTCCGTAATGGCCATCTCATCCAGAAACACTTTGCCGCTGTCCTGCGATATCCGCCCCAGCATCGTGTCTCGCACCGCTCGCGGCTGTTCGAAAATCTCCTTCTTCATGTAATGCTTGTAGCCGCCCTTTTCCGCCATGATCGGATCCCACGTCACCGTGTGCGCAGGCCGTTCCACCGGCTTTCCGTCCACATCGGTTACGCGCACGCCATCTTTGCTCAGCACCGCAACGTCGCCATCCGCCAGGAAGAAAATCTTCCGCGTGTGCTCCAGCAGCGCCGGAATATCGCTGGCCACAAAATATTCCCCGTCGCCCAGCCCGATCACTGAGGGAGGCCCAAGTCGCGCCGCAATCAGCTTCTGCGGATCCTTTGCCGACAAGAACACCAGCGAATAAATCCCGCGCAATTCCTTCAGCGTCTTCCGCACAGCCTCCTCAAACGGCAGCTTCTTCCCAAACTCCTCCACCAGGTGCGCCACAATCTCCGTGTCCGTTTCCGTGACGAATTTGTGCCCCTCGCGCTGCAGTTTCTCCTTCAGCTCCAGGTAATTTTCGATAATCCCGTTGTGCACCACCACGTATTGCCCCGTGCAATCCCGGTGCGGGTGCGCATTCTCTTCCGTCGGCCGCCCGTGCGTTGCCCACCGCGTATGTCCGATCCCATACGTCCCCTCGATCGGGGATTCGCGCAGCACTTCTTCCAGATTTTTCAGTTTTCCCGGTGCCCGCCGGAGCTCAATCTCCCCGGCTCCATTCACCACCGCGATTCCCGCGGAGTCATACCCCCGGTATTCCAGCTTCCGCAGCCCCTCGATAATCACCGGGACCACCTTCTTCGCCCCGATATACCCGACAATTCCGCACATGCGGTAGTCTCCTTGAATTTATGTGTTTAGGGTAACACGCGCATTCCAGTGGGCCTATGGAACGCGCACTGCGCGCTCGCCGCAGAGTTATCGCTTGCCGGGCTCGCTCACAGGTCGCTGCACTTCAATCGTGTTCAATCTCCGGTTGGCGTCAAAATAAAACGTCACCCGCGCAGTCACCGGCTGCACCGCTGCCGTATCCGTCCGCCGGATATTCGCCACTATCGTCCCCTGCTTCTGCGCTGCCAGGATCTGATATCCATGATTGTCCAGGAATAGCACAACTTTATCTTCCGGGGTGCGCGGTGGAAGCTGCTGCTCCAGCATCGCCTTGATGGGTTTCAGTTGAGGATCTTCCGTCGTGCCAATTCCGCGGCAGCCTGCCAACCCGGTCAGCGCCAGTCCAAGCAACAACTTCCGACGAGAAATTGAAAACCGCTGCGCCATGCCGGCCGCTCTTATTCCAAAATCTCGAAGCGAAACTCTTCAATCACCGGATTCGCCAGCACTTCCTTCGAAATCCGCTCCACTTGCGCTTGCGCTTCGTCGCGGTTCCATCCATCCAGGTTCAACACAAAAAATTTCCCCTGCCGCACGTCCGACACCTGCTCGTACCCCAGGCTCGCCAGCGCATGGTGAATCGTCTTTCCCTGCGGATCCAGCACCGTCCGCTTCGGCATTACCCAAACATGTGCTTTCATGCCCATCAGTATATCAACGCCTTCGCAATCTTTGCAGCCCTCAGGTCACCTACTCTTCTCAGCGAACTCTGCGTTCTCTGCGACCTCTGCGTTAAATCCTTTCTGTTCTCAGCTCCCCAAACGCAAATCGAAACCCATTCTCCACCACTCCCCCCAACTCCTCTTCCGTCAGTCCCATCCCATGCGCATGACGATATTCTTCCTCCAACGACGTGTGAAACATCGCCGGATCATCAGTCCCAATCGTCACCGGCACTCCCCGCCGCAAAATCTCCGCCAACGGATGCTCCTCCATCCTCGCCTCTTCCCGCCCCAACTGCACTCCCAATGCTCCCGTCCGCAAATTGCTCCCCGGACAAATCTCCAGTGGTATCTTCCTCTCCGCCAGCGTCTCCATCAACGCAACATCCCGGATCGCCGCGATCCCATGTCCGATCCTCTCCACTCCCAAAATCTCAATCGCCTCTCGAATCTTTTCCGGCCCGCCAATCTCCCCTGCGTGCATCAACCGGT
>DATLVJ010000648.1:0-3504 GCA_035577585.1 Candidatus Limnocylindrales bacterium | reverse complement strand
CGGGACGAATGTAGTGGGCGGCGTGACTCCGGGCAAGGGTGGAACGAAGCACCTTGAGCGGCCCGTCTTCAATACTGTGGCAGAAGCGGTGAAAGCCACCGGCGCGGATGCTTCGGTGATTTTTGTGCCACCGCCGTACTCGGCCGACGCAATTTTAGAAGCGACTGACGCGCAACTGCCGTTGGCGGTGTGCATCACGGAAGGGATTCCTGCGCTGGACATGGTGCGGGTGGCGGAAGTGTTGAGTAAGAGCAAGACGCGCCTGATCGGACCGAATTGTCCCGGCGTCATTTCGCCGGGGAAATGCAAAATCGGAATCATGCCCGGGCGAATTCACAAGCAAGGGCACGTCGGTGTGGTGAGCCGCAGCGGAACGCTGACGTATGAAGCGGTGCACCAATTGACGCAATTGGGTATCGGGCAATCCACGTGCATCGGTATCGGCGGCGACCCGATTATCGGGACGTCGTTTCTGGACAGCATCAAGATGTTCAACGACGACCCGGACACACACGCGATTATTTTAATCGGCGAAATCGGCGGCAATGCGGAAGAGCGAGCGGCGGAGTGGATCAAAGTGCATGTGAAGAAGCCGGTGGTTGGATTTATTGCCGGGCAGACGGCGCCTCCGGGACGCCGGATGGGACATGCGGGGGCGATCATAAGCGGGGGACAAGGAACCGCTAAGGACAAATACGCCGCTATGAATGCGGCGGGAATTCAAACGGTTGAGACGCCAGCGGATCTGGGTTCGACTCTTGCGGCGGCCTTGAAGTAGGTTTTATATCGGAGGCGCTGGCATAAAAGCCAGCGCTACATTTTGTTAATTCTGGATTGAGGAGAGATTTGTGGCAATTGAGCGGACATTTGCGATTATTAAACCGGATGCGGTTGGCCGGGGACTGCAGGGAGAGATTCTGTCGCGGATTCATAAGGCGGGATTCGCGATTGTGGCCATCAAGTCGATGCGGCTGACGAAAGAGGAAGCAGGAGGGTTTTACGCCGTCCACAAAGCGCGGCCGTTTTTCGGCGAACTGACCGATTTCATGAGCTCGGGCAAGATTTTTGCGATGGTGCTGGAAGCCGAGGGAGCGATTGGCAAGTGGCGCGACGCCATGGGCGCAACGGACCCGAAAAAGGCAGCGCCGGGAACGATTCGCCATGACCTGGGCACCAACATCGGAAACAACTGCACGCACGGATCGGACGCGCCGGAGACGGCGGCGTTTGAAATCGGGTACTTTTTCTCTGGCCTCGAACTGATCTAAGGCGCTCTGAGCATACTTGCCCCGGAAGCGTCGCGTTCGGCAGGCGGTTCCGGGGCAATTCTTTCCTCTGCTCACTTTCCTATTCCTTTTTCCCGCGTCCATAATGGTGGCGTCGGTCTTTGTCTTCTGCCGGAGGTGTCCATGGCAGCTCAATTCCGGTCGCGCAGAGAATTCCTTCGGGATACGGCGCGGGTTTCCGCCGGGGCTTGGCTTGCGCGGACTACCATAGCCGAGCGGCTTGCTTCACTTCCTCTTGTTGCCCAGAAGTTTTCGGCGTCCGATAGTGTGACGCTCGGCAAAACTGGGATAAAGACTTCGCGGCTGGCGATGGGAACGGGCACCGTCGGCTCAGGCCATCATTCGCATCAAACGGCGCTTGGGATCGACGGGCTCTCACGGTTGCTTTTGAACGGCTACGACAATGGATTGCGTTTTTTCGACGCGGCGGATTCTTACGGGAGCCATCCTCATGTTGCGGAGGCGCTGAAGCATGTAGACCGGAGCAAGGTCACCGTGCTGACGAAATCCTGGGCGCGAGATGCCGCGGGAATGCGCGCCGATCTTGAACGGTTCCGGCGTGAATTGAGGATCGAGCAAATTGATGTGATGCTGATGCATTGCGTAACCGACGGGGATTGGACCACGAAGTATCGTGGCGCGATGGACGTGCTGGAAGAAGCCAAGCAGAAAGGGGTGATTCGCGCACATGGTTGCTCTTGCCACAGCATCGAGGCACTGAGGACCGCGGCGAAATCTCCCTTTGTGGAAGTGGATCTGGTGCGCATCAATCCGATTGGGGCAGAGATGGACGCGAGCCCCGAAACGGTGGTGAGCGTTATGCGAGAGATGCGGGCAGCGGGGAAGGGAATCGTTGGGATGAAGATTCTGGGGCAGGGCGCGCTGCGGGAGAGACAGGATGAAGCGTTGCGCTACGCGCTCGGGCTGGGTCTGCTCGATGCGTTTACGATTGGCGCGGAATCGATTTCCGAACAGAAGGATTTGATCCAGCGCATCGCGGCCGTTTGATTCATCAGCGTGCAATGGCACTTTCGGGTTGTTTCCTGAGATCTTGCGTCTGATTTCCGTTGCGCTACACTTTGCGAGGATGGAACCGCTGCGCGAACTCGGCAAGACACTTCTCCTTTTGGCGGGGCTGCTGGCGGTTGTGGGTGGATTTTTCTATTTCGGAGGAAAGCTTCCGTTCCGCCTGGGCCGCTTGCCCGGTGACATAGTGCGCGAAGGGGAGCACAGCACGTTTTACTTTCCACTGACGACCAGCATCCTGCTCAGCGTGGGGCTCAGCTTGTTCCTGTGGCTCATCTCCCGCCTTCGCCGCTGAGGGTTGCGCAGCCTGCGAGTCCTGCTAGAGTAGGGTTGTGGACGCCTCAAAATCACAACTGACATTCAATTTGCAGCCGGAGCGGCGGATTTATACGGTCAGCGACCTGACGGCGCGGATCCGCGAGCTGCTGGCAAAGAATTTCACGGATGTTACCGTGCAGGGAGAGATTTCGAATTGCCGGGCGGCTTCGTCGGGTCATTATTATTTCACTTTGAAGGATGAGCGGGCGCAGGTGCGCTGCGTGTTGTTCAAGCAGCAGCAGCGCGGGATGAAGTTTTTTCCGGAAGACGGACTCAAGGCGACCGTGCGCGGGTCGGTGAGCGTTTATGAGGCGCGCGGCGAGTATCAAATTTATGTGGAGTCGATCGAGCCGGCGGGACGCGGCGCGCTGCAACTGGCGTTTGAACAACTGAAAAAGCGGCTGGAGGCGGAAGGGCTCTTCGCCACCGGGCGGAAAAAGCAGCTGCCCATGCTGCCGAGCCGTATTGGATTGATCACCTCGCCGACGGGCGCGGCGGTGCGCGACGTCGTGCGCATTCTGAAGCGGCGGTTCCACAACGTTCACCTCACGCTGTATCCCGTGCGCGTGCAGGGGGAAGGATCGGCGGCGGAAATCGTGACGGCGCTGGGCTACTTCAACAAGAAGTTGCCGGTGGACGTGATCCTGCTGGTGCGAGGCGGCGGTTCGTTGGAAGATTTGTGGTCGTTCAACGAGGAGAGTGTTGCGCGGGCGATTGCCGGCTCCGCGATACCGGTGATTTCGGGCGTGGGGCACGAGACCGATTTCACGATCGCGGATTTTGTGGCAGACATGCGGGCGTCGACGCCTTCGGCGGCCGCGGAACTGGTGGTGCAGACGCGGCGGGAGTTCGACAAGCACGTGATGGACATGCG
>DATLVJ010000647.1:0-5992 GCA_035577585.1 Candidatus Limnocylindrales bacterium | reverse complement strand
CGCACCAGTACGTGATATTCCTGAAGATCTGCGCCCTTGATGGCTTCTTCCAGGTAACGCACGCCGCCGTGAATGATCTTGGTGGCCGCGCTGGAGGTGGCTCCGGCAAAGTCGCCCGCTTCGAGGAGAACGGTTCGAATCCCGCGCAGCTGCGCATCCAGTGCACAAGCCGAACCTGTAGCTCCCCCGCCAATCACGCACAGATCGAACTGCCGGCCAGAAATGTTTTTCAGTTCTTCTACTCTGCTTTTCATGAGCGTCCCTGAATCAGAATGTGACCTTGGTCCTGAACCCAAAAACCGGGGCGTTCGACAAAGCGGGGTTGCCACCTACGTTGGCGTAGTATTGAAATGCGGGTTGTACCAACCAGTATGGCGTCAACTGCAGCGAATAGTTCAGCTCGATTGCTTTTTCCGAACCAAGGAGCGGGCCGCCAAGCGAGGCTTCGAAGTTCCGGAACGGATCGCTGATCTTGCTATACACGAAACCAATGCCGATACGGTCGTTCGGACGGCGTTCAAATGGAGCATTGATGCGGACCCCCGCCGTGATCTGGACGTTTTCGCGGCTTACATCGCCCGGGCTATAGTCAAAGCCAATCGTTGCGTCCAGTCCGCGGTTCGAACCAGCGTCCGGCCGGTACAAAGCCTGGCTTGCCATCCCATAGATCAGATAGTTGCCGCTGCTCTCGATGCCGGCGGGACTCGGGAACTTGCCGCCGTTGTAGATGCCGCCGAATTTGTATTCACCCGGATAAGTCTTTCCCGTCAAATAGCCGGCTTCGAACAGAAAGTTCGCACTATCCCGAATTTCGAAGTTGGTGCCGGTAGGATCCTGCTGATAGGGATGCCGGTTGCCGGCCATGACTGCGCTCTTGACGTAGAAATGACTCGTTGGCGCAACGAGAATCTCCGCTCCGGGCGTGCCTGCGGGGTTGAACGACTCGAAGATGGAACTGAATAGATTGCCGAATGCGTAGCCAAGCGGCTCGATAAGCCAGTTGCCACCGTATTCCTGATTGCCGTAAAAATCCAGGCCAGCCAACTGTCCCGCTCGGATTCTCAACTTATTGTGGAAAAGGAACTGCTGCACCCAGAAGGAATCCAGGCGCGTTGTGTGTTGACTCACCAAATCGCTGGGGTTGGCGAGCGTTCCGATCTTGGCGCCCAGGTTGGGGCCCGATTGCCAAAGCCCCGTGGCATGAAAACTGAGCCCCTGCCATTGAATCATCTTGTCGAAGTCGATGTGTACCGATCCTCGAACTCGTTCCCATCCGGCATAGGACTGCTGTATTCCTCCGCTGGGATTGGCCTGCAGATCCGTGATGTAGAAAAAGTCGAAGGTGATGCCTTTTTCCGCCAAGGCGCTTCTCTGGCCTCCCCAATCTCCCAAGAGATACGGTCGCGATAACAAGTCGTGTCGCGATAACAATTCCGGAGACGGAGACGGGGTACTGGCATTGTCTTCCGACGGTTGTGCGTTCTGTCCCTGTGCCAATGTGCCCAACAGCAGCAGCAGAATAAAACACAAAAGAGCGTGTTGTCTTTGCGCCCCGAACTTGGCGAGGCATTGAAAAAAAGTTGTTGGGTTACTGCAACGGCGAATTGCCGTGTGCGTGAGTGAACGGCTGAGATCGCGAAGTACATGTTTGTTTTTCATAGCGAGCGGGAGTAAGGCACTTGCGTTGCCAAACTTCCGCGCCCGATATGTTGTGCGCAATCCACCTTTTTCTGGGCTTTGCGCCGCTCGAAATCAGAAACAATTGATGTGGCTGAAGCCTGCTGCGCCACTGCGTGTCGCGATTTTGACGACGAGTCCGCCGGGCGTCGCAAGCTGTTGCATCCACGCGTGGGCGTACAGCGATTGACGATCGCATCCCGGCCAGAGGGATCGCGGCCAAAGTAACGTTTCGTGCAGACGCGGAGCAAATCCATGACAAACAAGTGGCGTTAACCTCCGGCGCCGGCAGCGGCCATAGACGTCCGCTGGTTGCACGACTCAATGGAACACGACGTGCATTCCATGGCTGGCGGAAGGAGTCCTAACAATGGAATTGACAGTTGCAGATAGTAAGAGTGCGCCGGAAACAGCGGCCAACCCACAAGAAAAAGAAATTCAAGAATTGACGGACGTTTTCATACGATGCTTGCCCTCTTTTTATGCACAAGCGTTCCGCCGGCTGGGCAACGCGGCGGACGCTGAAGATGCCGTTCAGGACGCTTATTTGTCCGCGTACACACATGTGAACCAGTTCAGGAGGCAGGCGCAAATGTCCACGTGGCTGACGGCAATCGTGATCAATTCCGCTTTGATGAAGCTGCGCCGGCGCCCACGGCAAGTGCACATTCCCCTGGACGCGCCAGATCGCGAGCAGGGGCATCAAGCTTTCTTTGACACGATTCCCGATCACCAGCCAAACCCTGAAGAAATGTGTCGAACGAGCGAACTTGCGCAGCGGCTTGCGAGGTTGTCGAAGCGCCTTTCGCCAACATTGCGCGGAACCTTCCAAATGCGGGACGTCGATGGCTTAAGCATTCGTGAAACGGCGAAACGTCTGGGAGTGCCGCACGGCACTGTGAAGGGTAGAGTCGCAAGGGCTCGCGCTCACCTCAAGCAGATGGTGCGGAAAAGTTTCGACGCTGCGAACACCGTCAAAATTACGCCACAGCAGTCAACACGGAAGTCAATATAACAACGCCTGCGTCGCGCTCCGATGCTGGAACGGCCGGAGCCAATACAGAACGCGCAGAAAGTGGAACTTTCAGACTGGCATTAGTTTGGAATGCCAGTTGCTGATTTGCTCTGGGTCGTGACACGGCGGCCCGATCGTGGGGACGGCTTCCGCAGGGCGGAAGTCGCTGCCAGCTTCGTCGTTATCTTGATGTATGAGCATGCGTTAGCGGTTGTTCTGCTGCATGGGTCTCTGATTGCTTGAAACCTTTGCTCGTTCGTCCACTCTGGAGGCTGGCATCGGCAACTCGAACGGGGCTGCGATTCAGGCGCGGCTCTTTTTGGTCAACAAAGGAGTAGGAAAATGAATTTCGTCGCAAATATTTTGGTGAAACTGGGCATCCTCCGGGAGGACCTTGATTATCACTTCGTTCGCGCTTCGATGGTCATCATTTTCCTGTTTTTTGGGTATCAGAAATGGTTTGACTATGAGGCCCAGGCATTGATCCCGTACATCAGCAATGGCCCGCTGATTTCCTGGATGTACCCTGTTTTCGGAATTCGGGGTGCCTGCTGGTTTTTGGGAGTCGCGGAATGGTTTTTCGGCGCACTGCTTTTCGCGGGATTCTGGAACAAGAAATTGGGGATTCTGGGCGCGCTCGGCGGCGTTTTTTCGTTCATCTCAACCTTCACGATTATTCCGTTCTTTCCGGACGGCTGGGCGGCTTCCGCGGGGGGATTCCCGGCCATGAAGGAAAACGTCGCCTTCCTGATGAAAGATCTGGTTCTCCTGGCCGTATCCTTCTATTTGCTGCGGCAGGATGCGCTGAGAGTGGCACAGTCTACCCAATCGCCGCCTCAACTGGCGACGGCCCAGCTCCAGCATAATCCGCGATGACATGGCGAGTTAATCCACGGCGTGAACCGATGAACTCGGCAACCATGTTGGATACCGAACACAAACTCGCCAAGCCGTTGCAATTGTCGCTTGTACGGCACGGAGAAACCGAGTGGAGCGCCACACTAAGAGGAGATACGGTGATGAAAAACAAGATCTGGAAAATTGTGGTCCCCGTTCTGCTAATCGCGGTGTTTGTCGCCTGGTATGCATTTAGGCCCGAGCGGCTTTTCGTCAATAAGTACGTCGATGAGAAGCTCCCGAACGCGAACGGCGGTTCTGCTCCACAGACGCTTGAATCGGGGACCTTTCACAGTGTTATACATCCCACGCAAGGTACCGCAACGATCTACCGCTTTGCGGACGGTGGACGCGTGATTCGCTTCACGAACTTCAAGACATCGAACGGTCCCGATGTTCACATTTATATGGTGGCTGCCGCCGATGCAACGGACAACGCGAGCGTGCCGCGCGCCGGCTTCATCGATTTGGGGTCCATCAAGGGAAACATCGGGGATCAAAACTATGCTCTCGCGCCTGAGGTGGACTTGTCGAAATACCGCACGGTTTCTGTTTGGTGCAAACGCTTTAGCGTCAATTTCGGAGCCGCGCCACTGACCTCCGACGAAGGCGGCGCACGCGGACAACACGGTGACAGCACAGAGAATTGAATCGAGCGGTAGTTTACTTCCCTATGGAGGACTGACATGAAGGCAACACAACCCGCTTATTTCAACACCTATCGCAGCCTGAGGCTGAGCCGAGACGCCCAGGGCGTGCTGGTAAGCGAGTTCCATACGAAAGGAGGTCCGCTAATTTTCACGGCGCAGGATCACACCGATTTTGTCGACGCCTTTTACCGGATCTCGCAGGACCGGGAAAACAAGATCGTGATCCTAACCGGTGCCGGCGGAGAGTTCATCCCTGGAATTGACTTTGCGACCTTTGGCAACGTTGCCGACCCGGAGGTTTGGAGCCAGGTGCACGACGAGGGTGTCCAGATTCTCGAAAACCTAGCGAACATTCGCGTGCCGGTGATCGCAGCGATCGAAGGGTGCGCCAATGTGCATTCCGAGTACGCTTTGCTTGCCAACGTGATCGTGGCGGGCGAAGGCGCGACGTTCAATGATTTGCCCCACTTTGCTGGCGGCATTGTGCCGGGAGACGGAATCTTCACCACCTGGAGTTACCGCGCCGGAGCGGGAAGAGCGGAGGCGTTTCTGCTGAACCCCCATCCGGTGACGGCACAGGCCGCTTACGAATGGGGAGTGGTCGCCGAGGTTGTGCCCGATGGCAAGGCCCTCGCTCGCGCTCGCGAACTGGCAGCGGTGTACCTGAAGGCGCCGGAAGTGACACGACGCAACACCCGGGCACACTTTATCCAACCTCTGAAGGAACGCATCGTGAGAGAGGTTGGCTACGGCCTTTCGCTCGAGGGCGCCTCGGCGGTGGATCTCGTCAAGTCCATGCAAGCCAAGGCGGAGCCAATTGCTGAGAAAGGAAAAGTGGCATGAAGACGCAGGAAAACACTTCATCAATCGCATCTCCGCGTACAAGCAGTCCCTGGGAGTACGGCCCCGTAATCCTCGGCGGCGGCACGGGGTCAACAGTCGCGGCCTGTAGCCCCTGGGGACCACATCCATCTTCACCGCCGATGGCTGCGATATAAACTCATCTCCTGGATTAAATTACCTGGCTGGTCAGAATCGCGAACTCGTGCGTTGAGATTTCAGACCGCACTAACATGTTTGTAATCAAGGAGCGTTGTGTTTTGTGCGATCTGATATGTTGAGCAAGTGGAGTCACATCGGAAGCATTGATATGACGGATTACGCGGCCGACTTTGCTAATCCACCCTTCTCTATGACAAAGCTTGCAATTCGATCGACACCTTCGCCGGTCTTCAGGTTGGTAAAAACGAAAGGTCGCTGGACGCGCATTCTGATCGTATCCGCTTTCATTACTTCAAGGTTTGCGCCTACGAGAGGAGCCAAATCTATCTTGTTGATGACGAGAAGATCGGAGCGCGTAATACCGGGGCCGCCCTTGCGTGGGATTTTTTCGCCTTCCGCGACATCGATCACATAGATGGTCAAGTCAGCGAGCTCGGGGCTGAAGGTTGCAGCAAGGTTATCGCCCCCGGACTCGATGAAGCATAATTCCGCGTGCGGGAATTTCCGATTCATCTCTTCAATAGCAGTTAGATTCATCGAGGCGTCCTCGCGAATCGCGGTATGTGGGCATCCGCCTGTTTCAACTCCCATAATGCGCTCGGCAGGCAGCGCTTCCGCGCGCGTGAGAATGAGCTGGTCTTCTTTCGTGTAGATGTCATTCGTAATCACATAAATGTCGTAGTTGTCTCGGAGTCGCTTGCAGAGCGCCTCCACGAGCGCCGTTTTGCCCGAGCCGACCGGGCCGCCGATC